>JAHECD010000010.1 GCA_024641945.1 Rubrivivax sp.
CGCGCAGCGCGACGGCGCCCGTCATCGCAGGGGCCAGCGCCGGGTCGACCGCCCGAGCGGCCGGCACCTCGGTGATCCCGCGTGCCAGTCGGTCGCCGCGTTCGGCCTTGGTGCGGATATCCAGCCACAGGCCATGTCGTCGGACCCACCGCGCGGCGAGCCGGGGTACCGCCACGGCAGGTCCGTTGACAGATTCGAATTCGATCTCGCAGACCGCGAGACGGCGCCTGCCAGCGTGGATGCCCCCTTCGTCGAAGGCGACCTCGACGACGACACCACCCTCCATCCGTACGCGGCGGTAGGTGCGCCGGATGTCGGTTCCGAAGGTCACGGTGAGTGCACCGGAGTCCGCGCCCAGCACTTGCCTCAATCTGTCACCGCCCGGTGTGCCGTCGTGGCGTGCGATGTCAATGGCGGGCGGCGCGCTGGTGCGGCCCACCGCGACTTCATGTTCCACGCGCGCCATGAGCCCGTCGCCGCGGCCCTTCAGCGTCTGGACCCATTGCTTGCCTTCCTTGCGAAGCCGCAACGCGAGGCCCGCCGCAGCCAGCTTTCGGTCTGGCGTGTCGAAGTAGTGCGCCTGGAGCCGCACGGTCGCGGCGCGTGTCGTGGCGACGGCACGGCGTACGCCTTCGCGTGCCGCAACGGGAACCTGAAATTTCAGTTCGAGTTCGAGCATCGTGACAGTCTGGGGCGACGCGGCCCGATCGGCGCGAGACACGCGACGACTGTATCGATCACGGGTTGCCCGGGCCAGAGCCCTTGCATCGGCGCCGCGCGAACGCACCTCCCGCCCCGCTGTGCGGGACGACGGCCTGACCGGTGAGCTCGGCAAGACGCCGGAAGACCAGCCGCCATGGCGTTGGAGGCGTGTTGTGTGCACGATACGGCCGACCGGCGGGCGCCGCACGAACACACGCGTTGTGGTCGGGCTGGGGAGCAGGTGCCGGCTTCAGCCGCCGTCAGACACTTCTGGCGAACTGACCGAGCGTCAACTTCTCGAGCGAGTCCACGGACCGTTCGAAATCGCGCGATTCCAGCATGGAATTCGGCAGGAGTCCGGCGCTCACGGCATTCGCGTGCGCGATGCGCAGCGCGTCGAATGACCACGACCATCCCCACCCAGGGCAGGGAAGCGGCAAAGGGGCGCACCGTGCTGGCGCGCGCCACGCTGCGGCGTTCATCGTACGGCTGATCAACGGCCTTCGTAGCCTTGAATCAAACCGGTGGACGGATACCGCCCGCGCGAATCGATCAAGCGCATGCGACGCTCGAGGTCAAAGATATCGACGGCGCCGGCCAAGTAGGCCTCGTCGCGTTCGTTCTGCGATTCCACAGTAGGCATCAATGCAGCAAGGAAGTTCAGCAAGTTCGTCATGAGGTGTCGACAGCGGCTCGTGACCGGTGTCGTTACTAGGGTTACTACTTATCGAATGATACGACCTAAGGGTTGACCCTAATTCGTTGAAGGTCGGCAAAAGTGTTGGTTTGTGCGCACTAAGTGAGCATTCGCTAGCAGCGAAACGACAAAATGTGACGCTGGAATCCCCGGCGGTCGCAAAGTCCATGGCGTGCAACGCGACGGTGCGGATGCCATGCAAAGCCGGTTGGATCTGCCCGCGCGCAGACGCATGCGTTCACCCAGGTGCCGGGCCCGACACCGCCCGCGCGGTTATCCGGCGCGGGGGGCCGGCAAGGGGGCCGGCCGCCTCGAGGTGCGCCGACGGGTACTAGCGGTTCAGTTGCAACGCGCCCCAGATCCGCGCGGCCGTCAGCGGCATCTGGACCGACTGGGCCGCATCGCGCGGAACACCGGCGGCGGCGAGCGCGTCGATCACGGCATTCACGACCGCGGGGGTCGCGCCGATCGTGCCCAGCTCGCCCACGCCCTTGGCGCCCAGCAGATTGGTGGTGCAGGGCACGGTGGTGTCGAACTTGGTCTTGAAGCCCCGAAAGACGTCGGCATGAGGCAGTGCATAGTCCATGAAACTGGCGGTGAGCAGCTGCCCGCTGTCGTCGTAGACGACGGCCTCGCTCAGGGCCTGGCCGATGCCTTGCACGGCGCCGCCCTCGACCTGGCCCTGCACGATCTGCGGGCTCACCACACGGCCGATGTCGCTCACCGACGCATAGGCCACGATCTCGACCTCGCCCGTGGCGGGGTCGATCTCGACCTCGCAGACATGGCAAGCGTTGGGCCAGCTCGGGGCGCCCGCCGTGGCGTCGCCGGACACCACGATGCGTGACCCTTCCTGGCGCGCCGCCAGGTCGAACAGGCCGACCTTCATGTCGGTGCCGACCACCTTGAATTCGCCGGCGACATATTCGATGTCCGCCGGCGCGGCTTCGAGCGCCTCGGAGGCGAGCGCCTTGGCGTGGTCGACGGTACGTTCGCTGGCCACCTGGACGGCGGCGCCACCGGTGAAGAGCGAGCGGCTGCCGGCGCTGCCGAACCCGTTGGCCCGGTCGGTGTCGCCCTGCACGATGCGGATGCGGTCGATCGGCACGCCAAAGACATCCACGGCCAACTGGGCATAACTGGTGGCGATGCCCTGGCCCATGGCCATGGTGGCCGATGCCAGCTCGATCACGCCCTCAGCGAGCACATTGACCGTGACCTTCTCGGTGAAGGCGTTGCCGCTGGTCCACTCCAGGAAAGTCGCGACGCTGCGTCCGCGCACGCGGCCGCGGGCCTGCGACGCTTGGACGCGGGCTGCGTATCCCGACCAGTCGGCGAGCTCGAGCGCCTGGTCGAGCATCCGTTCGAACTGCCCCACGTCGTAGGTCTGGCCCATCGAATTCTTGTAGGGCATCTGCGACGGGTGAATCAGGTTTCGACGGCGCAGTTCGGCCGGGTCGATGCCCATCTTCGCCGCGGCAGCGTCCATCAGGCGCTCGGTGAGGTAGATCGCCTCGGGCCGGCCGGCACCGCGGTAGGCGCCCACGGGCGTGCTGTTGGTCATCACCGCCTTGAGTTCCATGCTCACGGTCGGGATGTCATACACGCTGGTCGTGACCCAGGGCCCGATGACGAGCGGGATCATGCAACCCACGGCCGTCGCGTACGCGCCGATGTTGGCGCTGGAGCGAACGCGCATCGCGAGCACCTTGCCGTCGGCATCGAGCGCCATCTCGGCATGGCTCGTGAGGTCGCGGCCGTGCGTCGACGAGGTGAACTCCTCGAGCCGCTGGGCGCACCATTTCACGGGCCGCCCGAGCTGGCGCGCCGCGTGCGCCACCACCACGTCCTCCGGGTACACCCCGGTCTTCATGCCGAAGCCGCCGCCGACGTCGCCCACTCGCACGCGCACCTGTTCCGGCGCCAGGCCGGGCAATGCGGCCGCGATGCCGTCGCGCACGGCCGTCGGCATCTGGCTCGACAGCGTGACCACCAGACGGCCGGTGCCGGCCTCGGGCTCCGCCAGCACCACGCGCGGCTCCATCGCGCTGGGGGCGAGGCGCTGATTCACGAGGTCCAGGCTGACGATGTGAGCGGCGCGCGCGAACGCCGCGTCGGTAGCGGCGGCGTCGCCGGGCCGGGTCTGGGCCGCGATGTTGTCGGGTGCCGCAGGACACAGTGCCGCGGCGCCGGGCGCGGTGGCCGAGTGCACGTCGGTGACCGCGGGCAGATCCTCGTAGTCGACAAAGATGGCCTCGGCGCCGTTGACGGCCGCCTCGCGCGATTCGGCCACCACGGCTGCGACGGCCTCGCCGACGTACCGCGCGGTATCCACCGCCAACACGTGGCGCGCTGCCGTGGCGGCCGGGCTGCCGTCGGGCCGAAACAGGATCGGGGGCGGGCCGGCCATCGGCTTGACGCCCGCTGCAGCGAGTTCGGCACCCGAATAGGCGGCGAGCACGCCAGGCAGCGCCAGCGCGGCCGACGTGTCCACCGATTTGATGCGCGCATGGGCGTACGGCGAGCGCAGGAACACCAGGTGCACCAGCCCGTCCCGGGTCAGGTCGTCGGTGAACTGGCCGCGCCCGGTGACGAGCGCGGGATCTTCGATGCGGCGAACCGTGTGGCCGCTGCCAAATCGAAGCTTTTCGTCAGGCGCGTTCATGCCGAGGCTCCCTGATGCTGGCTGCCGGAGGCGATGGACTGCGCCGCCTGTTTGACCGCGGCAACGATGTTGACGTAGCCCGTGCAGCGGCAAAGGTTGCCCTCGAGCGCATGCACGATCTCGTCATCGCTGGGCGCCGGGTTGCGGGCCAGCAATCCGGCAGCCGACATCAGCATCCCGGGCGTGCAATATCCGCATTGCAGGCCATGGCAGGCCGAGAAGGCCTCTTGCAGCGGATGCAGCCGTTCACCCTGTGCCAGGCCTTCCACGGTGGTGATTCGTGCGCCTTGCGCTTGAAGGGCCAGCAGGCTGCAGCTCTTGACGCTTCGCCCATCGAGCAGCACCGTGCAGGCGCCACATTGCGCGGTATCGCAGCCCACGTGCGTACCGGTCAGGCGCAGGTTTTCGCGCAGGACGTGCACCAGCAGGGTGTTGGGTGCGGCGTCGATCTCGACGGCACGCTCGTTCACGGTCAGTCGCAGGGTCGTCATGGGGTCTCGCTGTCGGGTTCGTGGGTGCGGGTGAGCGCCTTCCGGCTTCGGCCTGCCATCCTAGCTGCCCAAGGGCAGCGCTGTGCGGCTGCGTCGCGGAAGCCCCCCGGCGGCGTCGCCGAGGTCCCAGAATAGGCCGGTCATCAGACCGAGTGCTTCGCGGGCCACCGGTGCAAGCAGGTGCTCGTCAGGCGCATGTTGCGAGCACGCTGCGTAACTGTGGGGCACCCATACCGTGGGCAGCCCCAGCGTGTCGGCGAATACGTCGTTCGGCAGCGAGCCGCCCAGGTTGGGCAGCAGGACCGGCGCGGCGCCCGCGGTTTTCTCCAGCGACGCCAGCGTGAACCGGACCCACGGGTCGTCCGGGTCCAGGCGCGTTGCTGCCATCACGACGGGTTCGCTCACTTCGATATCGCCGAAACCGTGGCGGGCCAGATGCTCACGCACGGCTGCGCGCAGGCGAGACACGTCGGTGCCGACGACGAACCTCATGTGAAGGTGGGCGCGGGCCATCGGAGGAATCGCATTGACAGGGTGGTCCGGATTGCCGGTACGGTAGGCCAGCACGTCGAGCGTATTCCAGGCAAAGACACGCTCGGCCGGGGTCAGGCCCGGCTCGCCCCATTCGGGGTCGACCGCCGGGTCGCCGGGGTCGCCTCCGACGGCCAGGCCGGCAAGCGCGGCGCGCACGTTCTCCGGTATCGGCGGCGGGCGCAGGGCCTCCACGAGAATGCGCCCGCGCGAATCCACCATGGAGGCCATGGCATGTGCCAGCACGATGCCGGGGTTGCGCAGCAACCCACCCCAGTTGCCCGAGTGGTGCGCGCCTTCGCGCAACGTGAGCGTGAGGTCGAAATTCGCCACGCCCCTCGAGCCTAGAAAGACCGTGGGACGGTCGCGCCGCAAGCGGGGGCCGTCGCTCGCAATCAGCACATCAGCGGCCAACGCCTGCGCATGGCCTGCGCAGAAGGCCTGCAAACCGGGAGAACCGGTTTCCTCGCCCGTCTCGAAGAGCCACTTGACGTTGAACCCCAAGCGACCATTCCTGGCCGCCAGCACCTGCTGCAACGCCGCAAGGTTGATACTGTGTTGCCCCTTGTTGTCGGCCGTACCACGGCCGTAGATCCGCTCGCCTTCCACCGCCAGCGTCCACGGCCCGGCACCGCGTGTCCATGACCGGTCCTGGCCACGAACGACGTCGCCGTGGCCGTACATCAGCACGGTGGGCAATCCGTCGGCCTCGTGCCGCTTCGCGAGCAGGAGCGGGCCGCCAGATGCATCGGGGTTGGCGTGCACCGCCGCCGTGAACCCCATTGCGGTCAGCGTCGCCGTCAGCTCGTCCGCCAAGTAGGCATGGAGCGCCGGGCTGGAGTCTGGATCCTGGCTTTGAGTGCGGATGGCAACTCGCCGTGCCAGATCACGCAAGAAATCACCGTGGTCGAAATAGCGGTGCGCGTCCGCGATGGCCGCGCTGCGGCTCATGACGACTTGGCCACCAGCGTGAAATGCTCGACGACCGGCGGGGCGGCGAAGAACGGCCCGACGATGGCTCGCCATTCGGTGAACAACGGGCCCTGGCGGAAACCGACGGTGTGGTCCTCAAGCGTATCCCAGAAGATCATGAGGACGTAACGTTCCGGGCTCTCGACACCCCTGTTCACCTTGTAGCCCTTGAAACCCTTGGCGCGGCTTGCGACGGTCGTGGCGCCGTGCTGCACGGCGGCTTCGAAGGCGGCCTGTTGGCCGGGTGCGATTCGGATATCGGCGATTTCGAGGATCACGGCGAAGGTCTCCAGGGCTGATCATGCGGGGGGTGTTGCCTAGGGATATCAAAGTGCGATCCCGGCGGGCCACAGTATGCGCCGCGCTCACCTGCGCGGAGCCAATCGAGGAGAGTCGACCCATGAGCCTGATGCACCGCTACGAAGTCACCGACCGCAATGGCCAGCGTCATGTGGCCACCCTGGCCGATTGCCTGAACGTGCAACGCACGCCGGCGTGGCGCCAGCGTGTGCTGGACCGGACCTTCCATCGCGTCGACGCCAAGGAAGGTTCGATGCAGGTCGAGAAGTCCTTCGTGTACCTCGACCTGCCGCGTGGCCAGGCCTTCCTGGTCCACCCGCCTCGTGAGCGGTATCGCTACGTGGACTCTTCGGCCCAGCTTGATCGCATGCTGAAGGTGCTGCCCAAGGACATGATGGGTCGGGCCCACCAGTTGCGCGTGGTTTTCGGTGTCGACGAGCTTCGTGAAAAGCTCGTCGCCGCCGATGCGGGATTGGACGACCGGGCGATCGAATTGATGAAGGCCGCCGTGATGCACGACCACCCCGTGCTGCTCAGGCAGCCGCGCCTGCGGATGTCGCTCGACGAGGTGTCTGCGCAGGGCGCGCGTTTCCGCTGCGAATACGACCATTCGCCCAAGGCCTTCGACGTGACCTATGCGACGCCGGAAATCTTCTGCGGCAATGAGCGGCCGCTGAAGGCGTGGTCGGGCACGATGAACCGTCACGACCTGTACAAGCTGCCGAAGAAGGGCGACCACTGGGTCAACTATCGACGGTGGGTCCCTAGCCAGGACGCGATGTCCGACCTGCACGCGGTGGCGCTGGCGTTGGCCAAGGGAAAGCCGCCGTCCGCATCGAGCGTGGCGTTCAAGACCATGTTGAATCGACTGCCGCGAGGCAGCTCGCTGTCGTCACAGGGCAAGGTCGACCTGCGCAAGCTGTTCCTCTGGGCGAAGAAGAAGAACCTGCAGAAGCTGGAGGACCAGTTGTTCGAGATTCGCTTCGATACGACGCTTGAGGACAGCTGGTATCGCAACGAGGACAAGAACGACATCGACACGCTGTGGCGGCTGCTGAAGAACCTGCCCGATTCACACGTGGAGGGCAACGCCAAGCTGGAGGAGATCAACCTCGGCCACGGCGGCGGCGGCTTCTACTCGCCATCGGCGATGGAGATCGAGATCGGCGCGTCGCTGCTGTCCCACAAGGAGAGCTTCGAGGACACCCTTCGGCACGAGGTCGGCCACGCGGTGCACGAGGCGAACGTGGAGCTGGTGGACGGCTGGTTGTGGAGCCGCTTCGGCTTTGCGATGTTTCCGCCCAACGCCCAGGGCATCGCCGACTGGACCGCGCAAATGGGCGCTGGCGCGGGCTACGCCAACCTGAATGCGACCGAGAAGGCGCAGGTTGCCGCCCTCATCCGCCAGGCCGTCGGGCCTGGCGAGCAATGGGGCCCGACCGTGACGCCCAACGCGCCCGCTGGCAGCCCGTGGCGTGCGGCAGATTTCGGGCCTCGACTGGCGTTCGAACTCACCGGGGACAGCTGGTACGAGAACAACAAGAACTGGTACCGCGCCAACGGCAAGGCGTTTGCGATCAACTTCTGGTACGGATGGCTGATGTGTGTCGACGCCTCGACGCTGGATCTCATCGACGACAAGATGCCGGACACCTATGCGGCCATGAGTCCGGCCGAGTTCTTCGCCGAGATCTACGCGCTGTACTACGACATCGGCGATCCACAGCGCAAGAACTTGCCTGCGGACGTGATGTCGTGGATCAAGGTCAAGCTGGGAGCCGCTTCAGTGAGCAGGCCCGCAAAGCCGAAATCGGCGTCTTCGCGTACGTCGGTCCGGCGCCCCAGCAGGACCACATGAAGCCAAGTGGCAGGCGGTCGCTCAGCGACGCGCGGGGATTGGGCCACGACCAAGGTGGCGGAACGTGATGCGGCCCTTGGTCAGGTCGTAGGGCGACAGCTCGAGCGACACCGGGTCGCCGGCGAGGATGCGGATGTGGTGCTTGCGCATCTTTCCGGAGGTATAGGCCACCAGGATGTGGCCGTTGTCCAGCGTCACGCGGTAGCGCGAATCGGGCAGGACCTCGGTGACGAGGCCGTTCATCTCGATGAGTTCTTCCTTGGCCATGGGCGGGTGCTCGCTTTCTGTTCGGTTCCGGCCCCTGGGCACGGCCCGCGCGGCGCGGGTCGGGCATGGAGCCTGTTTGTGCGGCCCTCCGGGGCAGCCGCATGCACGGGGTTCGGTCTCGCCGTCGCACCCGATGGCGACGGGCGCTTGCCTTGGGCGGCAGGGTCCGCGGTGGACCGACTGCGCTGGCAGGTTGTGGCGTGGAGAAAGGGCCGGAACGTCGGGGTCGAGCCGGCCGATGCATGACCCTGCCAATCTGGCAGGGGCAAACGCCGAACCACCCATTGTATCTGCTGGGTGCCCAGCCTGCGCGCTGTGCCGTCCAGCATGGCAACGATGAGGCGTTGATTCATTCTGATCGGCACGGCCGGTGATCCCCACCGGCCCATTTCCGATTGCGCAGTCACTGGACTGCGAGCGTCACCCGGTTGCGTCCGGCCTGCTTGCTCGCGTAGAGCGCCTTGTCCGCTCGATCGAACCAGGCGTCCGCGGTCTCGTCTTGTCGACGCTCGGCCACGCCGACCGATACCGTCACCTGCCCGATGGACTCCTGACTGTCCTTGCGCCGGATCCGGCTCCCGGCAATCGTGGTCCGGATCTTCTCGGCCACTTGCTGCGCGTTGACAAGCGTGAAGCCCGGCAGCAGCACTGCAAATTCTTCGCCGCCAACGCGTGCGGCCACCTGCTGCGCGCCGATGCAACTCTTGAGCGCTTGCGCAACCACCCGCAGGACGCTGTCACCGAAGAGGTGGCCCCAGGTGTCGTTGACCTTCTTGAAATGGTCGATGTCGGTGATCAGCAGGCTCGCATTTTCCGACGCGCCTGCCAGCAACTTTGCGATGTGCTGGTCGAATGCGCGGCGGTTGGGCAAGCCCGTAAGCGCGTCGACATGGGCTTCGTTGTGCGCACGGTCCACCTCGTTTCGAAGGCGGTCGATCTCGTGCTGGCTGGATTCGAGACGCGTCTTCAGTTGCCCGACCGCGGCGCGCATGTCCATCGTTTGCGACAGCACGTCCTTCAGTGCATCGGCCTCGGGCATGCGCCCTTCTTCGACGCTGCTGGAAAGGCGCGTCAGTGAATCGCCAAAGCGGTCGGTCTGGGCGCCAGCCGCCCGCGCCGAGTCCGACATGTCGGACAAGACCTTGCGGAAGTCTTCTGCCACCTTCTGAGCCGCCTTTTCCTCGACATCGGCGATGTGATCCAGGTACAGACGGGTGGTGGTCGCATCGTCCAGCACCCCGTTCCCTGCCGTCAGTTGGGCGATGGATTCACTCAAGGCCCGATTGCGTCCCGACACATGCTCGTACCACACTGCATAGCTGATCGGGTGGACCGCGGCCGCTTGGCGTGTCATCTGGGGCAGCGCGATACGAAGGATTTCCGCGCTACGGGTCGGACTGTCCGGGTATTTGTTGTTGGCCGATTTTTCGATGGGCGTGTCCATGGGGCTCCCAATTTGCCGGGTGGGGCCATCGGCGGGAGGGTTTGAAGCCCGCCGTCTCCCGGCGGCAGATCGCATGTCCAACACTATGCCCTATCGACGTGGCCGCGAGAATACCGCGCGAGGCACGGAGGCGGCAAAGTTCCCGGTCTTCAGGGCCTGACTGCGGGTGCCTGCAGCAAAAGCCCCCGGTCGCGTGCGGCCAGGTAGCTCTGAAGCGCGACCATTTCGGGGCTGTCCTGAGCGAAGGGCTCAGCCCGCACTGCAGACAGGCAATTGCGCACGCGGCGCCGCAGCGAACCGAGCGCCTGCCATTCGAGACGATAGGTCGGGTAGCCGACGGCATTGCCCGGTGGGATCACGCTGCCCGCGAGGCGGCGCCCGACCCGCTGGTCATGACACTCGTCGCACGCCAGGTCCAGCTGACCCATCGGTTTGTGCCACAACTGCTCGCCCAGGGCTTGCGCCGCCATGACAAGCGGCTCGGACGGCGGCGCCATCGGCAGGCCGCGCGATTCGAGGGCGATGGCGACCTCCAGGGCGAGCAGGGCGTCGTCTTCGAGCGCCCAAGGCTCGGCACGCTGGTGGCGCTGGCGGCAAAGGTTGATGCGCTGGCCCAGGTCCACGACGCGGCCAAGTTCCCGATCGACCGCAGGGTAGCGGGCCGCGACACCCACCAGTTGCGCCCGAGGTGTCGGGCCGTGGCAGGACGCGCAGGAAACGCTGGCGGCGCCTTCGCGCTGCGACCAGCGTGCCAACCCATCCTGCACCCACAGCATTGCCGGATTGAGCGCATCGTCGCGCTGCATCCGCTGCGTCGGCGCGCTCATGAAATCGAATCCGGTGGGCTGCAGATCCGCACCGTACCCCGCCGTCGTCAGAGCCAACGCGATCAGCCCGGCCAGCCGCGAGTGCCTGTGCACGGCCGTCACCCTGCACGGATCGGAACGGATTCGGCGTGCATGAAGCCGTGGTCACCGTCCCAGCGGAAGTCGAGCGTCCCAGTGTCGCCCACCAGCAGGTAAAAGCTGATCAGTGGATTGGCCGCAATCGCAGTGTGCAGTTCGGCTTCGAAGACGACGACCCCTTCGTACCGGCAGGTAAAGCGACGAAGGATGTTGCGTTCGATCGGGCGTCCCTCGCTGTCGACCCGGTAGCCGGTCTCCATCGGGTGCGAGATCAATGTACGAATCTCGACGACTTGACCGCGCGAGGCGGTGGCTGGCACGGAAACGATGGCGCGCGTTGCCATCGTCAGGTCTCCACGCAGGCCGCCAGCGTGACGATGACTTCCACGGACTTCGTCCAGCAGCTGCCGTCGGACAGCCTTGCAACCGCCACCACTTTCTGCGACGTCGCAAGGCGCATCCGGGTGCTCACGCTCGCCTTGCCAGCATGCGGGCCGAGCCGGAACACGGCCACATCGGGTTGCGGGTTGCGCTCGGTGAACAGGGCCAGGGCCGTCACGTGATCGGCGGGCAACATCGGGCTGTCGATGGACAGGGTCACGGGCACCGCGTTGCCGTTTTCCACCAACTCGGCCAATTCGATGTGCACCCGTCCCTCGCGCAGGGGCCCTTCGCCTATGAAGGCCGCCATCGCAGCTTGCAGCGCCGGCGTGTCAGCGGCCGCGGGGTGCATTGCGCAGGCCATCGCGATGGCGGCCATCGCGTCGCGGCGGGACGGCCCCGCGCCGCCACACCCGCGGTTTGCCATCATGGGCGAAGCGTGCCGAGAAAGGCCACGACGTCCTCGACCTGTTGAGCATTGAGAATCGGCCGGCCCGACCAGGCCGGCGCCACGCGTTCCAATCCCTCGACCCGATGGAACGATGGCATGAAGGCCCGCCGATCGAGGCGCCGGCTGTCGACGATGCGCAGGCGCATCTGTCCAGGGCTCCAGCGCGCGCCCGCGCCGGCAAGGTCGGTTGCCGTGTTTCCCGGCATCTGCTCCTCGGGGAAGGGGCCCGTATGGCAGAGAAGGCACATCCCGACCTGCCGATTCACAACGATCATGCGGCCACGTGTCGGGTTGCCGACCAGTCCCGCCAGCGGCTCCATGATCTTGTCGTCGGTCACCGTGAAAGGCACGACCTGTGCCGTCGCCATCGACGCTGCGAGGCCCAGGATCGGGAACAACGCCTTCCTCGCCACCCGGTGCACGCTTCAGGCCGCCTTGAGGCTGTGCAGGGCCAGCGGCAGTTCGCGGATTCGCTTGCCTGTCGCGGCAAAGACAGCGTTCAGCACTGCCGGAGCCGCGACCGCGATCGTCGGCTCGCCCACTCCCCCCCAGAACCCCCCGGAGGGCATCACGATGGCCTCGACCTTGGGCATGTGTTCCATGTGCATGACGGGATACGTGTCGAAATTCTTCTGCTCGATCGCGCCGTCCTTCACGGTGCAGGCGCCGAACAAAGCGGCCGAAAGGCCGTAGGCGAACGAGCCCTCGATCTGCGCCTCGATCTGCTGGGGGTTGACGGCGTGGCCGCAGTCGGTGGCGGCCACGATGCGGTGCACCTTGAGGGCCCCGCCCTTGTCGACGGAGACCTCGGCGCAGGCCGCGACGTAGCTGCCGAAGCCGTGGGTCTGCGCAAGCCCTCGGAAGACCTTCTGGCCATTGACGTCAGGAGCCGGTTTGCTCCAGCCTGCACGCTCTGCAACCGCCTCGAGAACCGCCAGATGCTTGGGGTGGCCCGCCATCAGTTTGCGACGCAGCGCGAGCGGGTCCTGCTGCGTCGCGTGGGCGATCTCGTCGATGAAGCACTCGAGGTAGATCGTGTTCTGGTTCAGGTTCACGCCCCGCCAGAACCCCGGCGGCACATGCGGATTGCGCATGGCATGGTCGATCAGCAGGTTCGGGATGGTGTACCCGATCATGGCCTCGCCGCCGCCGGCATTCAGCCCCTGAAAGACGACCGGGTCCTTGCCGTCCTTCACATTTTGCGGAAACAGCGCGGCCAGGATCGATTGGCCCGAGATCCGCATGTGCAGCGCCGTGAGGTTGCCCTGGGAATCCAGCCCCGCGCGCAGCTTGCACCGCGTGATCGGGTGGTAGGCACCATGCTGCATGTCTTCTTCACGCGACCAGATCAGTTTGACCGGCGTGCCCGGCAGCTCCTTTGCGATGGCCACCGCCTGCCGGATCCAGTCTGTCTGCCCGCGCCGGCCGAAGCCGCCACCCAGGTGCAGCTTGTAGACCTCGCATCGGGCCAGTGGCAGGCCGGAAGCGGCGCCGACCGCGGCAAGTGCGGACTCGCCATTCTGTGTTGGCGTCCAGACCTCGCACCGCTCGGGCGTCCACTTGGCCGTGGCATTCATCACCTCCATCGTGGCGTGGTTCTGGTGCGGTACGGCGTAGATGGCCTCGACCGTTCGGGCGGCGGAAGCGAGCGCGCCAGCGGCATCGCCCTGGCGGTTGCCATCGGCAGCGCGCTCGGCGTCGAGGCCCGCCATCAACGTCACGTCGAAGCCCGCCGACGACGCTTGTGCGTCCGGACCCAGGTCCCACTCGATCGGCAGCGCGTCGAGTGCCTTCTTGGCGCGCCACCAGGTGTCGGCCACCACGGCGACGGCCGAATCGCCAACGCGAACGACCTTCTTGACGCCGGGACGCTTGAGAACGGCGGCATCGTCCACCGCCTTGATCTTGCCGCCGAACACCGGACATGCCCGGATGGCTGCGTTCAACATATCGGGCAGCTTGAGGTCGGTGCCGTAGATCTGCCGCCCGTTGGTCTTGTCCACCGTGTCCAGCCGGGCCAGGCGCTTGCCAGCCAGCTTCCAGTCCTTCGGGTCCTTGAGTTTGATGACGTCTGGCGGCGCGAGCCCGGCGGCAGCGCTTGCCACCTTTCCGTAGGTCGTGCTCCGTTTGGTGGGCATATGGGTGATCACCCCTTCCGAGACTTCGCACTCCGACGCCGCGACCTTCCACCGATCAGCTGCCGCCTGTACGAGCATCGTGCGCGCCGCGGCGCCGCCCTTGCGGACGTATTCCTGCGATTCCCGGATACCACGGCTGCCGCCGGTGGAGAAGTTTCCCCACACACGATTGCGCGCGAGGTTCTGGCCCGGCGTGGGGTACTCGGTGATGACACGCGACCAGTCGCATTCGAGCTCCTCGGCCACGAGCTGCGCCAGCCCGGTGAGGGTGCCCTGGCCCATCTCCGACCGTGCGATGCGAATGATCACGCGCTCATCGGGCTGCACCACGACCCAGGCGTTGACCTCGGGTACGAGGCCCTGCGCATGGGCCCCTTGCGGAACGCTGAATCCCACAACAAGCGAACCGGAGGCGACGGCGGCGCCAAGAAATTCTCGCCGCGTGACTTCGAGCGTATTCATGCGGCGCCTCCGGCCTTGACGTGCTGGATGTCGAGACCGGCAGAGCGAGGGTCGCCGCCGGCGGCCACGGCCTTGATGGCGGCCCGTACCCGGTTGTACGTACCGCATCGGCAGATGTTGGTCATCGCTGCGTCGATGTCGGCATCGGTAGGCTTTGGCTTTTCCTTGAGCAGCGCTGCGGCCGCCATGATCATGCCGCTTTGGCAGTATCCGCATTGGGGCACGTCAAGCGCAAACCAGGCCTTCTGGACAGGATGCTGGCCCGTGGGCGAGAGCCCCTCGATGGTGACGATCTTCTGGCTCGGCTGAAGCGCGGAGACCGGAATCGCGCATGAACGAACGGGCGAGCCGTCGAGGTGCACCGTGCAGGCGCCGCACTGCGCGATGCCGCAGCCGTATTTCGTGCCTGTCAACCCCAGTTGCTCTCGCAATACCCACAGCAGCGGGGTATCGGGCTCCGCATCGTGACTTACGGGGTTGCCGTTGACATTCAACTCTGGCATCGCGCGGCTCCTGTGGGGTCGACCCAGCGGATTCTGCGACCGGGCCCCAGGTTTGGCCGCCGGCGCGGCCTGCATCCCCTTGAAACCGTCAGGGTCGGACGCACAATTCACGTTTGGCGGCGCTGCAGCAGAGCCGCCGGATTTCACTTCTCAAGACGACAAATCATGGACAAGAAGACGCATTCCTTTCAGGCCGAAGTCAAGCAGATCCTGCACCTCGTAACGCATTCGCTGTATTCGAACAAGGAGATCTTCCTGCGCGAACTCGTCTCCAACGCTTCGGACGCCTGCGACAAGCTTCGTTTCGAGGCGCTGGACAACGGTGCGCTGTACGAGGACGCACCCAACCTCGAAGTGCGGGTGTTCTTTGACGCGGAGCGCAAGACGCTTACGGTGCGCGATAACGGCATCGGCATGAGTGCCGACGAAGCGATCGCCCATCTGGGCACGATCGCGAAGAGCGGCACGCGGGAGTTCATGGCCAAACTCGAAGGCGACCAGAAGAAGGACGCCAACCTGATCGGCCAGTTCGGGGTGGGCTTCTACTCCGGCTTCATCGTGGCCGATCGAATCACGGTCGAATCTCGCCGTGCCGGGCTCAGCCCGGATGAAGGCGTGCGCTGGAGCAGCGACGGGACAGGCGACTTCGAGGTCGAGCCGCTGCATCGGCCGGACCGTGGCACCGACGTGATCCTGCACCTTCGCGACGGCGAGGAAGACTTCCTTCGAACATGGAAGCTCAAGTCGATCATCGGCAAGTACTCCGACCACATCTCGCTGCCCATCCTGATGAAAAAGGAAGAGTGGGACAGCGAAAAGAAGGAGCAGGTCGTCAAGGATGAATGGGAGACCGTCAACAAGGCGGCCGCGTTGTGGACCCGGTCCAAGAGCGACGTCACCGACAGCGAATACCAGGAGTTCTACAAGCAGATCAGTTACGACAGCCAGGCGCCGCTGGCCTACACGCACAACCGTGTCGAGGGTCGCAGTGAGTACACCCAACTCCTCTACGTGCCGGCGAAGGCGCCGTTCGACCTGTGGAACCGCGACAAGCGGGGCGGCGTTAAGCTGTACGTCAAACGTGTGTTCATCATGGACGACGCCGAGGCGCTGATGCCGGTCTACCTGCGCTTTGTCAAAGGCGTCATCGACTCGGCGGACCTGCCGCTCAACGTGAGCCGCGAGCTTCTGCAGGAAAGCCGCGACGTGAAGGCCATCCGCGAGGGCTCGACCAAGCGTGTACTGGCGATGCTGGAGGACGTGGCCGAGAACGAGAAGGACAAGTACGCCGAGTTCTGGAAGGAATTCGGCGCGGTCCTGAAGGAAGGCATCGGCGAGGACCATGCCAATCAGGAGCGCCTGGCCAAACTGATGCGCTTTGCGTCCACCCAGGCTGACGACGGCGTCTCCTTCACCGACTACGTCGGCCGCATGAAGGAAGGCCAGGACGCGATTTACTACATCACGGCCGATACGCTGGCCACGGCAAAGAACAGTCCGCAGCTGGAGATTTTCCGCAAGAAGGGCCTGGAGGTCCTGCTGCTGACGGACCGGGTCGACGAGTGGATGCTTTCGCACCTGTTCGAGTTCGACGGCAAGCCGCTGCAGAGCGTGGCCAAGGGCGCTTTCGATCTCGGCAAGCTCCAGGACGAAGAGGAGAAGAAGCAGGCGGAGGTCGCGGCGGAGGCCTTCAAGCCGGTGCTGGAAAAGCTCAAGGAGGCGCTGAAGGAGCGGGCGAAGGATGTGCGGGTGACGACCCGGTTGGTGGATTCACCGGCCTGCATCGTAGTGGACGAAGGCGACATGAGCTCGCATCTGACGCGGATGCTCAAGCAATCGGGCCAGAGCGCGCCGGTATCCAAACCGATTCTCGAGGTGAATCCCGACCATGCGCTCGTCAAGCGGCTCGACGCCGACTCGCGTTTCGACGATCTGGCCCAGATTCTTTTCGATCAGGCCCTCCTGGCCGAGGGTGGCCAGCTGGAAGATCCCGCCGCGTACGTTCAGCGTGTGAACAGGCTGTTGGTGGCCTGATCATCAGGCCAGGTCGTCGATGCCGGGCGCCGCTTCGGCGGCGCGCAGTTGCTCGCGCAGCTGCGTTACCTGCTGCGCCCAATACGACGACGAGCCGAAGTCTGGAAACGCCAAGGGGAACGCAGGGTCGTGCCAGCGCTGCGCCACCCAGGCGTTGTGCCGCATCATGCGCAGCAGGCGCAGCGGCTCGATGAGCTGAAGTTCGCGCCGATCGAAGGCCATGAACGGCGCGTAGCCGCGCAGCAGTTGGCGCATCTGGTGCGCCGCGGCTTCAGGCTCGCCCGACAGCAGCATCCACAGGTCCTGCACGGCCGGGCCCATGCAGGCGTCGTCGAGATCGACCACGTGGGCACCGGCATCGCGCCACAACAGGTTGCCGGGGTGGCAGTCACCGTGCAGTCGGATGGAGCGCGGTCGTATCCGCGCGAACGCGGCGTCGATGATCTCGATGGCGCGCTCGCAGGCATCGGTCCAGCCGCGCGCCTGGTCTTCGGGAACGAAGCGGCCTTCGATGAGTTGCACGAGGGCGTCCCGTGCGTCGTTGGCCGCGTCGAGAGTCCTGCGGTGCTGGAATGCGCGACGCGAACCGACGTCGTGCAGGCGCCCTATGAAGCCGCCCAGTCGGTGCAACACGGCATCGTCCTCGAGTTCCGGTGCGCGACCGGACCGTCTGGGCGCAATGGCATAGCGCAGCGGCGCAGGCCCCACCGCCAGCGTCGCAGGCGCATCGAGCGGCAGCAGTGTCACCACCGGACTTTGCGCGTGCAGTTCGATCGGTGCGACCACCGGCACTTCGGCGTCCCGCAGCTCGAGTGCGAATCGATGCTCTTCGACGATCTGATCGTCGGTCCAGCGGGCCGGCCGATAGAACTTGGCCACGACCGCATCACCGTCTTCAAGCATGATCTGAAAGACGCGGTTCTCGTAAGAGTTGAGTTGAAGGATGCGGCCGTCGCCGCGAAGGCCGACGGCGTCCATGGCATCAAGGACCTTGTCTGGCGTCAGGCTGTCGAAGGCCTGTGGGCGGGTCTGCGGAAGGGCCGGCATCCGTACCGGCTCAGTGGCGCAAATTCGGGTTGGCTCGCAAGGACTCTATGACCACGCCGCCCACATCGTCCGGCAGCGAGGTGGGCGTCGGTACGCGGTCACGTTGGCTGTCCGAGAACTGTCCGAAACCGCTGCTCGGTGCGTTGTCGCGCAGGCTGTCGATGCCGAAGAACGAGTCCTGGAAGAACCCCGACTCCTGCCAAAGCGCACTTCGCTCACGCCGCCTGGACGCTACCGTGCTGGTGAGTGGTTCATGGGCGGCGGCGGGCGCCGGTGAGCGTTGAGGGCTGCGCGTGGTGGGCATCGCTTGCGGAACGAGCAGTTGGAGTTCTGGAATGGATGGCAAGTGATCGGCGGAACACCGCAGGTACCGCACCCGGCAAGCACTGAGCATGTTCTGCTTGATTTGCTGGATACGCCGCGATGACGATCGATCGCCTTCGAGATCGATCGCGGCGAGTACCCGGCCATTGGCGCTGCAAATCGCGAAAGCAACATGCACCGTTCCGAGAAGGGCGTACCAATAACGCACCTCGGCGGGGTCGGTGGGCTGGCAGAACCGCACGAGTGGGAGTTTGGCCAATACGATGTGGTGAGGCAACGCCTCTCTGAGTTGCCGGTACACCCTTCGTTCGTCGGTGCTGAATACGGGGCGCGGAGTCAACGACCAGTCGGTCGGCAATACAGGCTCGGGCGTGCGCCGAGGGCGAAGTGCCCAGACGGCCAATGCGGCAGCCACGGTCGCCAGGATGGCGAGCGCGACGATCCATGGAAGTGATTGCTGCATGGCGAGGAACTGGCGTCGCAGTTGCGGGTCAGGCGCCCGATGGTGCGACTAGCCTGCATAGTAGCTTGGCGGCCGTGGCGCCGGCCCCCCCGGATGTGCGAGCATCGACTCGCCGCGGGCGTGAACCAGTCGATGATTTCTGCCTACTCGGTGGGCCCCTTGCCGGACTTGCCAAGTTGGGATGAGAGGTCGGCGATCGTTGCTAAGAATTCTTCGACATTGTGTGACTGGCGCTTGATCGAATAGTCGAATTCGGCGGCACCATCTTCGATGAAAGCTTCGAGCTTGGATGACAGGTTGTCTGCCGGCAACTTCAGGTACGCATCGGAATCGCCGCCACTTCGTTCGACCGTCGCACCTGCGCTACGTGCCAGGCGCAGCATCGGGGCGTTCTCCGCCAACGCGTGAATCATCATGGTCGAGATGCCTCGGTTTCGGGCATGCAGCACGGCATGATCGAACAGACGTGCGCCAAGCCCTTTTCCACGTAGGCGCTCACTTACTGAAACACCGAATTCAGCGGTACCGTTGCTGGTGCCGGAAACACCTTCGTACGCCAAATGTGCAAGGGCAACGACTTCGAGTCTTCGATTGAACACCCCGAAGACTTCGTCGCGATCGAAATCGAGCAGATCGACGTACCGACCTATCTGCGCATCCGATGCGACATAGCCGAAGCGCAAGTATCGGTCTCGCTCGGACAAGTTCAGCAGGTGCGCCAGTATCCTGGGCCGGTGGCGTGACGACAGCGAGCGGACCGGCACCCAGCGCAACCGGGTTGGCCCCTCGTTTTCAGGCCCATTTGGTGCGTATGCAGAGCCTGTTGGCGATGTCCTGACGGGGTCCATAGGATTGCCGTTCAAAGTAGGTAATTACCCTAATCTTACAGGACGGATTCTCCGCGCGCGAATCCACAGGATGGAGGCTCCGAGCTAGAGTCTGGCTGTGGCGTGAATTCGCGGATATACTGGTCGGCTTTCCCGATTGCGGCCGGGATCGACGCCAGCACGGCAGCTTCCCCAGTCCGGTACAAGTCGGTTCTGTCGGGGGCGCGTCCCGAGAGGCCACCGAAACAAGTGGTGCCGAGGGTTTGCGGGCGAAACTGCCGTTGAATGGGCGATGCTGTTTGCCACCAAGGCGAAGAGTCAGCCACTTTTGAAAGACCCTCATGAAGACCTTCAGCGCCAAGCCGGCCGAGGTGAAGCACGAGTGGTTTGTTCTTGACGCCACCGACAAGGTGCTCGGACGTGTTGCCAGCGAAGTGGCACTCCGTTTGCGCGGCAAGCACAAGGCCATTTATACGCCTCACGTCGACACCGGTGATTTCATCGTCATCGTCAACGCCGACAAGATCCGCGTCACCGGGGCCAAGGCCACGGACAAGATCTACTACCGGCATTCCGGCTATCCCGGTGGCATCTACGCCACGCCCTTCAAGGACATGCAGGCTCGCCATCCGGGCCGTGCCATCGAGAAGGCCGTCAAGGGCATGTTGCCGAAGGGCCCGCTGGGCTACGCGATGATCAAGAAGCTGAAGGTGTATGCCGGCGCCACGCACCCGCACACCGCCCAGCAGCCCAAGGCGCTGGAAATCTAAGGAGCGGTGATGATCGGACAATGGAACAATGGAACCGGCCGCCGCAAGTCTTCGGTGGCGCGTGTGTTCATCAAAAAGGGTACGGGCGTAATCACCGTCAACGGCAAACCGCTGGATCACTATTTTGGCCGACAGACGTCGATCATGATCGTCCAGCAGCCCTTGCTGCTGACGGCCAACGCCGAGTCGTTTGACATTAAGGTCAACGTCCACGGTGGTGGTGAATCCGGTCAGGCCGGTGCCGTACGCCATGGAATTACCCGCGCGCTCATCGACTATGACGCAGCGTTGAAGCCCGATCTCAGCCGTGCCGGTTTCGTGACGCGCGACGCGCGCGAGGTTGAGCGCAAGAAGGTCGGCTTGCACGGCGCTCGTCGCAGGAAGCAGTTCAGCAAGCGCTGATCGACCATTGCGGGCCCACAACGGGCTCGCGCGGTTGAAAATGGGCCCGCCAGGGCCTTTACTCCCATGCGTTGGAAACTGCTGCGTCGTCGACTTTCGGTCAGTGCACCGAGAATGATCGTTCGCAGCCGCTTGCCTTGGCCGTTCCGATGGATGGTTGCCGCGGTCGCCTTCGGGTTTTCGGCCGCGATCGCGATGTGGGCGTTCGAGTTTGGCAAAGATATCGCCGGCCTGGACCGTGACGCAAAGCAGGAATTGGCCCATTTGCGCGTCGAAGTAGAGCGGCTTCGGGACGAGAACGAGCGTTCTTCTTCGGTCGCGAATACGGCGGAGAGTCTCCTGCGCGCCGAGCGGGCGGCGCAGGAGAAACTGGCACAGACCGTGCGGCAACTCGAGGCGGAGGCGCAGTCGTTGCGCGACGACCTCGGATTCTTCGAGCGCCTGATGCCGGCTTCTGGAGATGGCCTCATGATCCGCGGACTGAAGGCGGAGGCGTCCAGCCCAGGGCAACTCAGGTTTCAGTTGCTGGTCATGCAAAGTGCCAGAGATGCTGCCGAGTTCTCAGGCCGATACGAAATAAAACTCGCGGGGATGAATGCGGGCAAGCCTTGGAGCAGTGTCCCCGGGGATACGTCACGTGGCACGCTCAAGGTTCGGCGCTATGCTCGCGTTGAGGGGCTGATCGACTTCCCCGCCGACGTTACGTTGCAGACAATGCAGGTCAAGCTGGTCGATACGAACGGGACCATGCGCGCTTCCCAGGATCTGCGGCTTTAGGTCCGGCTCGGGCCATTGAGGAGATGACTTTGATCTGGAATCGCAAGCGAAACCCACCTATTCGCAGCCTCATCGGCGAAGGGATCATTCTGAGGGGCAACATCGACTTCGTAGATGGCATGCGCGTCGACGGTGAGGTGCACGGCGACCTGGTGGCTGATCGCGCGGCCTCGACGAGCATGCTCGTCGTCGGTGACAAAGCCAAGGTCTATGGCAAGGTCAACGCTGATCATGTGATCATCGTCGGTGAGGTGATCGGGCCTGTCCATTGCTCCGGGCTTCTTGAATTGCAGCCATCTGCCCGCATCACAGGGGACGTGTTCTACCAGTTGCTCGAGATGCACCCCGGCGCCGTGATCGAAGGAGAATTGCGGCCCTTGAAGAATGCCGACAAGCCGCCGTTGACATTGGCGGCCTCGAACGACGCCTGATATTCAGCGCAACCAGATTGGAAAACGTTATGAACGCAGTTGTGGATACCCAGATCGCCGCCACCGAAATGCCCGTGCCGCTCGTTTTTACCGACAGCGCTGCTGCCAAGGTGAAGGAGCTCGTCGATGAAGAGGGCAACCCCGACCTGAAACTGCGTGTCTTTGTGCAAGGAGGCGGTTGTTCAGGCTTCCAGTACGGCTTTACCTTTGATGAGGTCGTGAACGAGGACGACACGCAGATGGCAAAGAACGGTGTCACCCTTCTTATCGATGCGATGAGCCTTCAGTACCTTGTTGGCGCCGAGATCGACTACAAGGACGACCTTCAAGGGGCGCAATTCGTCATCAAGAATCCGAATGCAACCACGACGTGCGGGTGTGGTTCTTCCTTCTCAGCTTGACGTCCGGCGCGTTCGTTCGATGAGCAAGGCCGCCGAGGGGCGGCTTTTGCACTTCTGGGGCTTCCCGCTGCTTGTTCACCCCGCCGGGTATAGCGCGCCCAGCACCCGTGGGCCCGATGCACCCGTGGCCGACGGCAGGTTGGCGGTTGTTCGATTGCAGAATGCATGGGCCAGCCAGGCAAAGGCAAAGGCCTCAACCTGGTCCACCGGCAACCCGTAGGTCGCCGTACTCGTCACGGCAATGGCCGGTTCCAGGCTTTCCAGACGCTGCATGAGATGCGCATTCAGGGCACCGCCGCCGCAGACCAGCAGGTGCTTCGTGGCCGGCCCATGGATCTTCAAGTCATAGACGACAGCCCGCACCGTCAGTTCCGCGAGCGTCGCCTGTACGTCGGGCGGTGACAGAGCGGAGGGCATCGAGTCGAGGCAAGAGTCCAGCCAGCGCATGTCGAACAGATCGCGCCCTGTGCTCTTTGGCGGCCGGCGGTGAAAGTAGGGTTCTGCGAGCAGTCGCTCCAACAGGGCCTCGACCACCTGGCCGCTGGCTGCCCAACTGCCGCCGTTGTCGAATGGCTTGCCCGTATGTCGTTCGCACCAGCCGTCCAAGAGGACGTTGCCTGGGCCGCAATCGAAGCCTAGTGGTTGTGCATCGCAGTCAAGCTTGGAAGGCAAAAGCGTCAAGTTCGACATACCGCCGAGATTGAGCACGGCGACTGCTTGGCCGGCCCGTGCGAACAGCGCCTCATGCACCGCAGGGACGAGTGGAGCACCTTGTCCGCCGGCCGCCACGTCGCGCGATCGAAAATCGCAAATGACATCAATCTTGGACAGTTCGGCGAGCAAAGCAGCATTGAGCAATTGCACTGTATAGCCCGTGCCGTCGAACTCCCCGGGTCTGTGGCGTACGGTCTGGCCGTGAGCGCCGACCGACCTGATTTCCCTGGCATCGCGGCCGGCCTTCTTCAGCAACCGATCGATCGCTTCGGCGTAACGCCGAGATACGGCGTTGCCTGCAAGTTCAGCCTTATGGATTTCATTGCTCGACTCGCTGTTCAGATCCAGGAGCGCGGCACGGAGCAGAGGATCGAACGACAAATGCACATGCGCCAGGACAGCGGGGCGGCCGGGTGCTGCGAAGTCGACCATAACGGCATCGACGCCATCAAGCGAAGTGCCCGACATCAGACCGGCGAAAAGCGCCATGGATTGGCGCACGCTAGATCTACTCGAACGTGGTCCGGCCCACGGCGAGGCTCTCAGCCACTTCGAGCTTTGCCAGGATGTCGCTGGCCACGGCCGTGAACTGGGTCCGCGATGCGGCGTCCAAAGTCGCCTGCTCTGCAGCCTTCGCGGCAATCAGCGGATCCTGGTGGACGCCCGCCACACGGAATTCGAAGTGCAGGTGCGGGCCCGTCGCCCAGCCCGTAGCTCCGACGGCACCTATGACTTGCCCTTGTTCGACGCGATCGCCATTTCGAACCTGGACCTTGCTCAGGTGCGCATACAACGTACTTCGATTGCCCGAATGGCGCACTTCGATGACATTGCCATAGCCATTCTGCGTACCGGCGAAAGTGATGGTGCCGTCAGCCACGGTGCGCACTGGCGTCCCTGTCGGGGCACCGTAGTCGACACCCATGTGGGCACGCATGCGTTGCAGGATCGGGTGCATGCGCATGGCAAATCCGGAGGTCACGCGCGAGAACTCGAGTGGGCTGGCCAGGAAGGCGCGCTTGCGGCTTCGTCCCTGGCCGTCGTAATAGGCCCCTTTTCCCTGAGCACCGGCAAACCAGATCGCCTGATGCGTGGTGCCGGCGTTGACGAACTCTGCCGCCAGCACCCGACCACTCCCTTGGTTCCAGGGAACGGGTTCACCGTCGGCAGTCAGTGCCTCGAAGACGACGCTGAAGGTGTCGCCCTTGCGCAGCTCACGATGAAAATCGATCTCGCTGGAAAAAATCTCGGCCATCTGGGTCGCGACGGCATCCGGCAGGCGCGCCTCATCCGTTGCGGCGAAGAGAGAGCTTCGGATGATCCCGCTGCCGAGCCGGGGCTCCACGGAGAGAGGGGCGGTCTCGACCCGACTGAGCCAACGACCTTCGAAGCGGCTTGCGACCAACCGCATGAAATGCGTGTTGGCCTGATCCGCGTTTTCGGCGGGATAGCGAACCACGAGTTCGACGAGTTGTCCATGCCCGTTCGAACGTGCCTGGACAAGCCTTCCCGACCGACCGTTGAGCGCGTTGCGCAGCGCCGCGTCACGGCCCAGAGCGACGGCCGCTTGCACGTCGCCGATGCCAATGCGCCGCAACACCGTTTCGACCGAGTCGCCGGGGCGCGTAATTTCTGAACGTCGAAGATCCAGATCCTGACCCGCCAGTGCCTCGAGTTGCGCCGCGACCGGCTCCGTGTCCACGAACTCGGTCAGCATCTGTTGCGGCAGTGCGGCGGCATCGGGAGCCAACGGCGCGATTGCCAGGGCGACAGCGCCAAAGCCGGCCAGCCCGATGGCGACAGCACTCAATACACCGGCTGCATGACGCGATTTGAAGCTCGAGGCGTGGCGACCCACGCGCTGCTGGAGATTCGAAAACGACATTCTGTTCAAGCGGATGGGCTCAGTTTCGCGTCTTGCGTGTTGTCTATACATCCGGCAGCGCTGCTTGCCTTAGAGCGCATCCGCAGCCCGGTCCCCTAGAATGCGTTTTGCCGGTTGATCCACTGGCAAAGCTGCGGTGTTGGGACCTCTGGCTACGGTACCGACGAGCGGAATGCGAAGTATATCCAGGGCCGCCTGCCCGAACTCCTGAAATGACCTCACCCGGACCGGCTGCGACACAGTCTGTAACACCTTCGCGACCCGTTGAATCAGTGGTCGACGGGTCGGTGCTCGAAGCACTGGCCATTTCCAAGCGTGGTTGTGACGAGTTGTTGCCCGAGGCCGACTGGTTGAAGAAGCTCGCTCGGTCCCAATCAAGCGGTATCCCACTTCGCATCAAGCTTGGCCTCGACCCCACGGCGCCCGACCTTCACCTCGGCCATACGGTCGTGATGAACAAGATGCGCCAGTTGCAGGACCTTGGGCACACCGTCATCTTCCTGGTAGGCGACTTCACTTCGATGATCGGGGATCCGTCGGGCCGAAATGCCACGCGCCCGCCGCTGACTCGCGAGCAGATTGAAGCCAATGCGAAGACCTACTACGCGCAGGCCAGCCTCGTGCTGGACCCGGCACGGACGGAGATTCGCTACAACAGTGAGTGGAGCGATCCGTTGGGCGCGCGCGGAATGATTCAGCTTGCCGCGCGCTATACCGTTGCTCGAATGATGGAGCGCGACGACTTCTCCAAGCGCTACAAGGAAGGCACGCCCATCTCGGTGCACGAATTCCTGTATCCCTTGATGCAGGGTTATGACTCCGTGGCACTGCACAGCGATCTCGAGCTTGGCGGTACCGACCAAAAATTCAATCTGCTCGTCGGCCGCGCGCTGCAGAGCGAGTATGGCCAGGAGCCCCAGTGCATCCTGACCATGCCGCTGCTGGAAGGCCTGGATGGCGTCGAGAAGATGAGCAAGAGCAAGAACAATTACATCGGGATCACCGAGCCGGCCAACACGATGTTCGCAAAGATCCTTTCAATCAATGACGATCTGATGTGGAAGTACTTCACGTTGCTGAGCTTCAGGCCTGAACGCGAAGTGGCCGAACTCAAGGGCCAGGTGCAAGCGGGCCGAAATCCAAAAGATGCGAAGGTGATGCTGGCCAAGGAGATCACCACACGCTTCCACAGCGCGGCAGCGGCAGACCTCGCCGAGCAGGATTTCCAGAACCGGGCGGCCGGAGGTGTGCCGGACGTCATTCCCGAGGTTCAGATATCCGGCGCACCGATGGGCATCGGTGCGTTGCTCAAGGCGGCGAATCTCGCGCCGTCGACGAGCGAGGCGCTGCGCCTTGTCGACCAGGCGGGCGTGCGCGTCGACGGCGCCGTGGTCGCCGATCGCGGGGCCAGGATTTCGGCGGGTACCTACGTGGTCCAGGTCGGAAAGCGCAAATTCGCGCGCGTCACGCTCTGCTGATCTGACGGGCCCACCGCGGGCCTCCCTCATTCGCCACGAGCCCTGCAGGACAATGGCTCGATGCAGGTGAGTTCCTATCTGAAACTTTCAATCGCGGTCGCAGTGACCACGATCGTGCTGAAGACCGGCGCGTGGTGGTTCACGGATTCCGTCAGCCTTCTGTCCGACGCGCTCGAATCATTGGTCAATCTTGCGGGCGCGATGTTCGCGCTGACCATGGTCACCGTGGCGGCTCAGCCACCGGACGAGGACCACCCGTACGGACATCACAAGGCCGAATATTTCTCCAGCGGTTTCGAGGGCGTCCTGATATTCGTCGCTGCGATTGCCATCGTCTGGGCAGCCGTCCAGCGGCTGATGGCTCCACAGCCCATCGACAAGGTCGGACTCGGCATCGCGCTCTCGGTCGTCAGTTCGGCCATGAACGGCGCGCTCGCTTGGGCCATGATGCGAAAAGCGCGTGAGCATCGCTCGATGGCACTCGAAGCGGATGCGCGCCACCTGTTCACCGACGTGTGGACCTCCGCAGGCGTGGTGGCGGGCATCCTGGCGGTCGTGCTGACCGGTTGGCTCTGGCTCGACCCGGTGATCGCGATAGCGGTGGCGTTGAACATTCTGCGCGAGGGCGCCACGCTCGTCTGGCGTTCCGCCGGTGGCCTGATGGACCAGGCCGTCGAGCCCGACGTTCGCGACGAGATAGAGAAAGTACTCGACGGCTTCAGCCACCAATCCATCCGCTTCGACCACGTCACGACGCGCAGGGCGGGTCAACGGCGCTTCATCGACATGCACATGCACATGCCACCCGGCTGGTCGCTGGGGCGGGCCGCCGCCGTTCGCACATCGGTGGAGCAAGCCTTGATGAGTGCCGTGCCGGGACTGCGCGCCACCATCCAATTGCTGCCGATGGACGTGGAAGCCCACTTCGACGACGTCAAGGACCTCGTGTGAGCGCCGGTGCGAGTCCTGGGCTTCGCCGTTGATTGCGCTCGTTCAGCGGGTCGCTGAAGCTCGCGTCGAAATCGACCGCGAGGTGGTCGGCGCCATTGGCGCCGGCCTGCTGGTATTTGTTTGCGCAGAACCGGACGACAACGAGTCGCACGCATCGCGCCTCGTCGACAAGCTCCTCAAGCTGCGCATATTCGGCGACGAGAAGGGTCGGATGAACCTCAGCCTCCAAGATGTCCGGGGCGGCTTGTTGCTCGTCTCGCAGTTCACGCTTGCCGCCGACACGCGCAGCGGCAACCGGCCGGGCTTTGCCGCCGCAGCGCCACCTGCGCTGGGCCGAGCCCTCTACGAAGCGGCGCTGCGCATCGCTGGCGAGCGACATTCGCCGGTTGCGGCCGGGCAATTTGGCGCCGACATGCGGGTCCACCTGGTGAACGACGGGCCTGTGACGATTCCGATTCGCCTGGTGTGAGACCGTCATTGAAAAGGCCGCCCATTGGGCGGCCTTTTCGCAGGCCCCGCGCGGGGCCCTCGGTCGGTTTCAGTCGGCGTATTGACCTGCTGCCTTGATGGCCGGGCCCCACTTGTTGATCTCCGACTCGACGAACTTCTTGTGTTCGGTACCGGCGAGGCGCCCATCGGTGATGATCACGGCCCCCAGCGCTTCTTCGCGCTTGATGAAGTCCGGATCCTTCAGTGCCGCGCGCATGGCCGCATTCAGCTGGTCCTGGACCGCCTTGGGAGTCCCCTTGGGAGCGTACAGCCCATGCCAGATCGAGACGTTGAAGCCCTTGAGCCCTGACTCGTCGAGCGTCGGCAGATTCTTCAGTGCCGGCGTCGTGAGGCGCTTGTTCGTCGATACGGCGAAACCCTTGACCTTGCCCGACTCGATCTGGCTGGTCGTATTCGTGGTCTGGTCGCACATCAGGTCGACCTGGCCGCCGAGAAGGTCGGTCATCGCCGGTGCCGTGCCTTTGTACGGCACGGTGGTCATGTCGATGCCCATGCTTTGCTGGAACAGCAAGCCGCACAGGTGGGACGCGGCGCCGAGGCCGGCGTTGGCGAGGTTGATCTTTCCCTTGTTCGCATCGAGCCACTTGCGCAGTTCGGCGAAGTTGTTGGCCGGAAGGGTGGAGCGGCCGATCAGCGTCATCGGCACTTCATTGATCATGCCCAGGTACTCGAAGTCGTCCAGGGTCTTGTACGGCAGGTTGCGGTACAACGCCGGCGACGTCGACATGCCGATGTGATAAAGCAGCAGCGTGTAGCCATCCGGCGCGGCCTTGGCCACCTTGGCCGCACCGAGCGTGCCGCCGGCGCCGCCGACGTTCTCGATCACGATCGTCGCGCCGTTCAACGGCTTGCGCAGCGCCTCGGCGAAATCCCGCGCCACCTTGTCGGTGGGTCCGCCGGCCGCAAACGGCACGACGATGGTCAGGGGTTTGTCGGGGAAAGCCATCGCCGCAGTCGTGGCGCACAGCGCCATGGCGGCCAACATCACGTTTTTCATCCGGTGCTCCTTTGGGGCAGAGGAAACAGTTAGGCCAGCGATGCTAGTGGACGGCTGCGCTGTGCGGCCGGCGGAAACTACTTACGCTGCCATTGCCTGCACGGGCAGACACGGCGCACTCATTCGTGACGACGCGCGTCCTCGATCACCTTGCCGTCGTTCACGAGGCTGCCCGGGGCGACCAGCACCACTTCGCCCCGCAGCTTGGTCACGTCGCGCAGCGACTGCGCCACGGACTCGGCAAGCCCTTCGATGGCCGATGAAACCTCGGCGCGCAACGTCATCCGGTCGTTGGCCATTTCACCCTCGACGACCAGCCTTGCTCGGCCGATCTCCGGATGCCGGCGCACGACCTCGGCCACCTGGCTCGGGTGCACGAACATGCCGCGCACCTTGGCCGTCTGGTCGGCTCGCCCCATCCAACCCTTGATGCGCAGGTTGGTGCGTCCGGTGGGGCACCGACCGGGCAGCGTTGCCGACAGGTCACCCGTGCCGAAGCGCAACAGCGGGTAGTCCGGGTTCAGAACCGTGACGACCAGTTCGCCGACCTCGCCCTCGGGCACGGGGTCAGGGGTGCCTGGCCGAACGATCTCGACGATCACCCCTTCATCGAGCACCAGGCCCTCGCGCGCGGCGGTCTCGTAGGCCACCAGGCCGAGGTCGGCGGTGGCGTAGGCCTGGAACGCCTCGACTCCCCGCTCGCGAAGCCAGTCGCGCAGGCTCGGCGGATAGGCCTCGCCGCTCACCAATGCCTTCTTCATCGCCGGCAGCAGCGTCCCGGTTTCGGCCGCCTTCTCGAGCACGATGCGCAGGAAGCTCGGCGTGCCGGCGTAGGCGTCCGGGCGCAACTCAGCCATGGCCTGCAATTGAAGCTCCGTATTGCCCACGCCGCCCGGGAAGACCGTGCAACCCACCGCATGGGCGCCGGTCTCCATCATTGAACCGGCTGGCGTGAGGTGGTAGCTGAAGCTGTTGTGAATGAGGTCGCCGGCGCGGAACCCCGCAGCGAACATCGCGCGAGCCATGCGCCAATAGTCTGGCGCGTGGCCCTCTGGTTCGTAGATGGGGCCCGGCGACTGGAATACACGACGCGCCCCGGCAAGGCCGCGCAGCGCACGCCAGCCGATCGCCGAGAAGCCGCCGAACGGGTCGGTCGCACGCTGCGCCTGCTGGCGCTCGAGCAACTCGTGCTTGCGGGTGACCGGCAGCGCGGCCAGTGCCGAGCGCGAGGTCACCGCGTTCGCGTCGATGCCGGACAGGCGGTCGCGCAACGCCGCGGTGCGCTGCGCGGCAGCGATCTGTGCCGGAAGGGCTTGCATCAGGGCCGCTTCACGCAGGCTCGGGTCGCGTGTCTCGAGTGCGTCGTAGTGGTCAGTCATCGCGGTCGCTCCACGTGGAGAGCTTCTTCTTCAGATCGGCAACAAAATCGCGCACGTCTGCGGAAGACTTCAGGGCGCGCGCCTGCCATTCGGGGCTGGAACGCGATGGCCGCTTGACGCTGGCAGCCTCCAGCGCGCGGCCCGCCACGGCCGCCTTGGCGACGATCAGGCCGCGACGCTCGAAACGCCCCTCGCGCTCGGTCAGTCCCGCATCGCGCAGCTCGCGCTTCAGGCGCTGCAAGGCCTCGTCCGGATTGAACGGGGGCGGGGCAAATTCCGGGTCTTCTTGGCTCATCGGTGGTGGTCGGGTTCCGTGGACTCGGCGGGAGATCAGGCGAGCCAGCGCTTGCGCCGCTTGTAGCTCTTGACGTCCCTGAAGCTCTTGCGGTCGCCACCGCCCATGCCGAGGTAGAACTCCTTCACGTCTTCGTTCTCGCGCAAGGCCTTGGCCTCGCCGTCCATCACGACACGCCCGTTTTCCAGGATGTAGCCGTAGTCCGCATAGCGCAACGCGATGTTGGTGTTCTGCTCGGCGAGCAGAAAGGTCACCTGCTCCCGCTGGTTCAGGTCTTTCACGATCTCGAAAACCTCTTCGACGAGCTGCGGGGCCAGGCCCATCGACGGCTCGTCGAGCAGCACCATCTTCGGGCTCGCCATCAGTGCCCGGCCGATCGCACACATCTGCTGTTCCCCGCCCGACGTGTATGCGGCCTGGGAGGTTCGACGGGTCTTCAAGCGCGGGAAGTAGGTATAGACCTTGTCCAGCGTCGCGGCGATGGCAGCCTTGCCGTCCTTGCGTGTGTAGGCGCCGGTCAGCAGGTTCTCCTCGATCGTCAGGTGGGCGAAGCAGTGTCGGCCCTCCATGACCTGGATCACGCCACGCTCGACCATGTCGGAGGTGGACAGTGCCTCGATGCGTTCGCCGCGCAGCTCGATGCTGCCCTTGGTGACCTCGCCGCGTTCGGCACGGAGCAGGTTGCTCACGGCCCGCAGCGTCGTCGTCTTGCCCGCGCCGTTGCCGCCCAGCAGGGCCACGACCTTGCCTTCGGGGACGTTCAGCGAAACGCCCTTGAGCACGAGGATCACGTGGTTGTAGATGACCTCGATGCCGTTGACGTTCAGCAGGATGTTGCTCATGTCGTCCTTTCGACTCTGCCCAGCGTCGTGTGCGGCGCTGGGCAGAGGGCCCCGTGCGGGGACCTCGCCAGGGGATCAGCTCTGGCAGTCGGCCGGCGTGCGGCGCGTCAGCTTCTTTTCGGCCAGATACTTGTCGGCCGAGGCGCGCACCAACGGCCGGATGACGGCGTCATCAGCCTGATACCAATCGGAAGTGATATTCCACTTGGCACCGTCCCAGGTACGGATCCGGGCCCAGCTCGCGCCCATGTGATCTGCGCACGAGGTCGACACCGGGCGCATCACGCCGGCAAAGCCGAGCGCGTCGAGCTTCGCCTGCGTCAGCGCCAGGTTCTCCAGGCCCCAGCGAACCTGCTCGCCGCTCATGACCTTGCCTTTGCCGAAACGCTCCTGCGCGCGCCGGACGCCCTCGACGGCCATCATGGCGGCGGACAGGCCGCGCATGTACAGCACCTGGCCGACGTCTTCCTTGGGGCCTGTTCCCTGGCCCTTGTCATACACCTGGGCCAGAACGTCCTTGACGATCTTGGAGTTGGCGTCGGCGCCGTCCTGCATGGTCAGCGCGTGGTAGTCCTTGGCACCTGCGCCGACGTCCTTGACGTCGGGTTCGGCGCCCGACCACCACACGCCATACATCTTGTCGCGTGGGTAGCCGGTTGCTACCGCCTCCTTGAGCGCGGCCGAGTTCATGACGCCCCAGCCCCAAAGGAATACGAAATCAGGGCGGGACTGGCGGATCTGCAACCAAGTGGACTTCTGCTCGATGCCGGGGTGCGCCACGGGAAGCAGTTGCAGGCTGAAGCCGTCCTGCTTGGACAACTCTTCCAGCATCGGGATCGGCTCTTTTCCGTACGGGCTGTCGTGGTACACGAGGGCGATCTTCTTGCCCTTCAGGCTGCCACCCGACAACTTCTTGATGTGCTGCTCCAGCACGCTTGCGCCGGTCCAATAGGTGCCCAGCAAGGGGAAGTTCCACTTGAAGGCGAGGCCATCGACCGAATCAGCGCGCCCGTAGCCTGAGGTGATGAGCGGGATCTTGTCGCCCGGCGCCTTTTCGGTCAGCGCGAAAGTGATGCCCGTGGACAGCGGCTGGTACACGGTGGCGCCGCCGTCCTTGCCCTTGAGGCGTTCGTAGCATTCCACACCCTTGTCGGTGGCATAGCCCGTCTCGCATTCCTCGAAGCTGGCCTTGATGCCGTTGATGCCGCCCTTGGCGTTGATCAGTTTCAGATAGTCGACATAGCCGTTGGCAAATGGCACGCCGTTCGGCGCGTACGGTCCTGTCCGGTAGGGCAATACCGGGAAGAACTGGGTGGCGGCCATTGCGCTGCTGGCCACACCGGCCAGACCGGTGGTGATCATGGCGGCAGTCACGATCAGGGATTTGAATTTCATTGTCTGTCTCCTGCAGGTTTGGGAAGGGTGCGCTCTTCAGTGCGCGGCGAAGGCATCGGCAAGGGAGTGCCGGTCAATGCGGGAACGGCCAGAGTCGCAATTTCTCCTTGGCGATCGACCACAGCCGGGCCAGTCCGTGCGGCTCGACGATCAGGAAGACGACGATCAGGGCGCCGAACACCATGAAGGTCATGTGCGACGCCAGCGCCGTGTCAATCGGAATGCCGAACCAGTAGGGCAGGTTGTCCAGCACGATCGGCAGCACCACGATGAAGGCGGCGCCGAAGAAGCTGCCCATGATCGAGCCCAGGCCGCCGATGATCACCATGAAGAGCAATTGGAACGAGCGATCGATCGAGAATGCCGCCGGCTCCCACGAGCCCAGATGCACAAAGCCCCACAGCGCGCCGGCCACGCCGACGATGAAGCTGCTGACGGCAAAGGCGGTGAGCTTGGCGTATACGGGGCGGATGCCGATGACCGACGCGGCCACATCCATGTCTCGAATGGCCATCCATTCGCGGCCAATATGGCTGCGCACCAGATTCTTGGCCAGTACCGCGAACCCCACCAGAAAGACCAGGCAGAACAGGTACTTCTCGGCCGGCGAGTCGACGATCCAGCCGAACACGTTGAGTTGGGCCACCGATACAGAGCCCGAGGACGAGTTGTTGGTGAACCAGTTGATGCGCAGGAAGGCCCAGTCCACAAAGAACTGTGCCGCCAGCGTCGCCACCGCCAGGTACAGCCCCTTGATGCGCAGTGACGGAACGCCGAAGAGCACACCCACCCCCGTGGCACACACACCGCCCAGAAGCAATGACACTACCAGTGGCAAGCCCGGCACGCGCACCGCAAAGTTGTACGCGGCGTATGCGCCCACCGCCATGAATGCGCCGGTGCCCAGCGAGATCTGTCCGCAATAGCCGACAAGGATGTTGAGGCCCAGCGCCGCCAGCGACAGGATGAGGAACGGAATCAGGATCGCGCGAAAGAGATATTCCGGTGCCATCAGCGGCACGGCCACGAAGGCGACAGCCAGCAGCAGCGCTATGGCCACGCGGTCCTGCAGGATCGGAAAGATCTGCTGGTCGCCGACGTAGCTGGTCTTGAACTGCCCGTTTTCGCGGTAGAGCATGGTGCGGTCTCCTGAATGCTCAGACGCGATCGATGATCTTCTCGCCGAACAGGCCCTGCGGCCTGACGAGAAGGAAGAGCAGGGCCAGCACGTAGGCAAACCAGATCTCGATCCCGCCGCCGAAGTACGGGCCGATGTAGATCTCCGACAGCTTCTCGCCGGCGCCGATGATCAGGCCGCCGATGATGGCGCCCGGCACGCTGGTGAGCCCGCCCAGGATGACCACCGGCAGTGCTTTCAGCGCCACTTGTGAGAGCGAGAACTGAACGCCGAGTTTGCTGCCCCAGATCATGCCGGCCACCAGCGCAGCGAATCCCGCCACGCTCCAGACGATGACCCAGATGCGCGACAGCGGGATGCCGATGGACTGCGCCGCCTGATGGTCGTCCGCCACCGCGCGCAGCGCCCGGCCAGTGCCGGTCTTCTGGAAGAACAGGCTCAACAGCGCCACCAGCGCGGCGGCGATGAGGGCCGCGTACAGGTCTTCCTTGCTGATCAGGATGCCACCGGGAAAGACGCTTTCGAGCACGAAGGTCGGCTCCTTGGGCAACCCGATGTCGATCTTGTAGATGTCGCTTCCGAACAGCGTTTGGCCGAATCCGTCCAGAAAGTACGTGATTCCGAGCGTGGCCATCAGCAGCGTGACGCCCTCCTGGTTGACGAGCTTGCCGAGCACCAGTCTTTCGATCAGCCAGGCCACCACGACCATGACGACCATCGCGACAATGAAGCCCAGGATGTTGCCGAGCAGCTGGTTGTCGAACCCCAGCCACTCGGGAATCCATTCGGCGAAACGTGCCATGGCCAGCGCCGCGAACAGCACCATGGCGCCCTGCGCGAAATTGAAGACGCCGCTGGCCTTGAAGATCAGCACGAAGCCGAGTGCGATCAGTGAATACAGCATGCCGGCCATCAGGCCGCCGATCAGGGTCTCGAGGAAGAATCCCATGGCCAGGTCTCAGTGGGTGGTGCCGAGGTACGCGCTGATCACGTCCTCGTTGGTGCGCACCTCGTCCGGGGTGCCGTCGCCGATCTTCTTGCCGTAGTCGAGCACGACCACGCGGTCGGAGATGTCCATCACCACGCCCATGTCATGCTCGATCAACACGATGGTGGTGCCGAACTCGTCGTTCACGTCGAGCACGAAGCGGCACATGTCCTGCTTCTCCTCGACGTTCATGCCGGCCATCGGCTCGTCGAGCAGCAGCACCTGCGGCTCCATGGCCAGCGCGCGCCCCAGGTCGACCCGCTTCTGCAGGCCATAGGGCAGACGGCCCACTGGCGTCTTGCGGTAGGCCTGGATCTCGAGGAAGTCGATGATGTTCTCGACCACCGCGCGGTGTGCCACCTCCTCGCGCCGCGCGGCGCCGAGTTGCAGCGCCTGCTGGAGGATGGTGGAGTTCATCTTCATGTTGCGGCCGGTCATGATGTTGTCCACCACGCTCATCCCCTTGAACAGCGCCAGGTTCTGGAACGTGCGGCCGATGCCCATCTCGGCGACTTGTCGGCTGTTCATGTGGCTGAAGGTCTTGCCACGGAAGTTGATCGAGCCTTGCTGGGGCTGGTACACGCCGTTGATGCAGTTGAGCATGCTGCTCTTGCCCGCCCCGTTGGGGCCGATGATGGCGCGTACCTCGTGCTCGCGCACGTCGAAGCTGATGTCGGTCAGCGCCTTCACGCCACCGAAGCTCAGCGAGATGTTCTTGACTTCGAGGATGACGTCGCCGATCTTCCTGTCCGCCATCACGCCGCCCTCTGCAGGGTCGGAAACGTCTTCGCATCGACGATCGTCAGCGTGGCCGAGACGCTGCCGCTGCGTCCATCCTCGAACTTCACCGCGGTCTCGATGAACTGCTCGGCCTTGCCGCCGTACAGCGCGTCCACGAGCACCTGGTACTTCTCGCTGATGTAGCCGCGCTTGACCTTGCGCGTGCGCGTCATCTCCCCGTCATCGGCGTCGAGTTCCTTGTGCAGCACCAGGAAGCGCGTGATCTGGCTGCCCGCGAGCATGCGGTCGCTGGCGAGGTCGGCATTCACCTTCTCGACACACTCGCGCACCAGTTCCAGCACCTCGGGCTTGGCGGCCAGGTCGGCGTAGCCGGCATAAGGCAGGTTGCGCTTCTCGGCCCAGTTGCCCACCGCGTCGAAGTCGATGTTGACGAAGGCGCAGACCTTTTCTCGCCGGTCGCCGAAGGCCACCGCCTCCTTGATGTGCGGATAGAACTTGAGCTTGTTCTCCACGTACTTGGGGGCGAACATCGCGCCGTCGCTGGCACCGCCTTGCAGCCGGCCGACGTCCTTGGCGCGGTCGATGATCTTCAGGTGACCTCCCGCATCCAGGAAGCCCGCATCGCCGGTGTGGTACCAGCCGTCGGGCGTCAGGACCTCGGCGGTGGCGACGGGGTTCTTGTAGTACTCCTTCAGCAGCCCGGGCGACTTGACGAGGATTTCGCCACTCTCGCTGACCCGGAGTTCCACGCCCTCGATCGGCACGCCCACGGTATCGGCCTTCGCCTCGTGGTCGGGCTGCAGGCAGACGAACACGGCGGTCTCGGTGGAACCGTAGAGCTGCTTGAGGTTGATACCGATCGACCGATAGAAGCTGAACAGGTCCGGGCCGATCGCTTCGCCAGCGGTATAGGCCACCCGCACGCGGCTGAAGCCCAGTGTGTTGCGCAGCGGGCCGTAGATGACTACGTTGCCCAGAGCATAGTGCAGGCGATCGACGGCGCCGACCGGCTTGCCGTCCATCAGCGCCGGTCCCACGCGACGTGCCAGGGCCATGAAATGCCCGAAGAGCCACTTCTTGATGGCGCCGGCGTCTTCCATCCGGATCATCACGCTCGTCAGCAGACCTTCAAAAACGCGCGGCGGCGCAAAGTAATAGGTCGGCCCGATCTCCTTCAGATCGATCGTGACGGTGGCAGCCGATTCCGGGCAATTGACGATGTAGCCGCAGGCCAGCCACTGTGCGTAGCTGAAGATGTTCTGCCCGATCCAGGCCGGCGGCAGGTACGCCAGTACCTCCTCGGACTCGCTCAGCTTGTCGAACCGGGCACCCGCTGCGGCACGGTCGAGCAGCGTTGCGTGTGTATGCACCACGCCCTTCGGGTTGCCGGTGGTGCCGGAGGTGAAGAACATGGCCGCCACGTCGTCTGGCTGGGTCAGCTTCACCTGCTCATCGAAGCGGCCGGGGTCGGCACGGTCCGCCGTGGCGCCCGTCTCCAGCAACACATCGAGCGATGCGAGGCCGGTTTCGTCGTATTTGCGCAGGCCGCGCGGATCGTCGTACCAGAGGCGGGCCAGGCCGGGGCACTGGTCGCGAATCTCGAGCAGCTTGTCGACTTGCTCCTGGTCCTCGACGATCGCGTAGGCGACATCGGCATTGTTGATCGGGAAGACGAATTCCGCGCTCGCCGCGTCCTGGTACAGCGGCACGGGCACGGCGCCGAGGGCCTGCGCCGCCAGCATCGACGCATACAGGCGCGGCCGGTTCTCGCCGACGACCACCACGTGGTCGCCGCGCCGCACGCCCGCCGCGGCCAAGCCACAGGCCATGGCCCGCACCATGACAGCAAGCTCGGCCCAGGTCGTCGACTTCCAGATGCCGTATTCCTTGACACGCAATGCCGGCGCGCCTGGGCGCTGCGCTGCGTGTTCGAGCATCAATCGAGGGAACGTGGACGTCACCGCGGGTCTCCTTGCCGGTGCCGGCCCCATGGGCCTGTCACCGGTCTTTTGTCTGATGTTGATTCTGCGAACGAGTTTGACGCCAAGTTGTCGTTGCGATGACAATCTTCGGGAACGCCCTATGCGGCGATACCCGCATGCCGCCGCGCACTGTCACCCGCTCGTCCGCCTCGATGGCCTTGCTCGCGCGCTCGCGTGCCGCGCTGCCCGATGAACTCGACGGCATCCCGTGGTTGCAGGTGCTCGAGCCTGCCGAGCGTCGGCGCGTCCTCGACGACCTGCGGGTCGTGGAGGTCCAGGTGGGTGAGCTGGTGTGCCGCGTCGGGCGGCCCGTCACGTTCTGGTTCGGCGTCATCGACGGCCTGCTCAAGATGAGCAACGACACCGCGCTCGGCGTGCCGATCACGTTCACCGGGCTGCCGCCGGGAGCCTGGTTCGGGGAGGGGACGGTGCTCAAGCACGAACCCTATCGCTACAACATCCAGGCGCTGCGCCGCAGTCTCGTGGCGGGCATCTCCGTGCACACGTTCGACTGGCTGCTCGACCGCAGCATCGCCTTCAACCGCTTCGTGATGATGCAGTTGAACGAGCGCCTCGGCCAATTCATCGGTGCGCGCGAGATCGACCGTCTGACCCAGCCCGACCGGCGCGTGGCGCGTTCGCTCGGCGCCCTGTTCCATCCGGTGCTCTACCCGGGCGTGGGCGGGCTGCTGCGCATCACGCAGCACGAGCTCGGTTATCTCGTCGGGCTGTCGCGCCAGCGTGTCAACCAGGCATTGACGACGCTGCAGGCCGAGGGCGTGATCCGGGTGGAGTACGGCGGCGTGCGCGTGCTCGACCTCGAGCGCCTGCGCCGCTACGACGGTTGAATCGTGTCGGCCAAGAAAAAGGCCCCCAAGCCAGTGCGTGGGAGCCTTGATGGAGACGACGGGGGGTGTCAGCGCACCTTGCCCGCCTTCCACGCGTTGAGCAGCGTGTCGTAGGCGATCGTCTCGCCCTTCGGCTTCTCGTTCGCCAGCTTCTTCCACGGCGCGCCCTTGTCCGACAGGTACTTGTTCGGGTCGCCCTTCGGGTTGAGCTTCGGCGCGCAGGTGGCCATGCCCGCGCGCTCGAGCCGCGCCATCACCTGGTCCATCTCGTCGGCCAGGTTGTCCATCGCCTGCTGCGGCGTCTTCTCGCCGGTGACCGCCACGGCCACGTTCTTCCACCACAGTTGCGCGAGCTTCGGATAGTCGGGCACGTTCGTGCCGGTGGGCGTCCACGCCACACGCGCCGGGCTGCGGTAGAACTCGACCAGGCCACCGAGCTTGGGTGCCATGTCGGTCATCGCCTGGCTGCGGATGTCGCTCTCGCGGATCGGCGTCAAACCGACGATGGTCTTCTTCAAACTCGTCGTCTTGGCGGTGATGAACTGCGCATACAGCCAGGCAGCCGCCTTGCGGTTCTCGTCGCCGCCCTTGAAGAAGGTCCACGAGCCGACGTCCTGGTAGCCGTTCTGCATGCCCTGTTTCCAGTACGGGCCGTTCGGGCCGGGTGCCATGCGCCACTTCGGCGTGCCGTCCGCATTGACCACGGGCAGGCCCGGTTTGGTCATGTCCGCGGTGAAGGCCGTGTACCAGAAGATCTGCTGCGCGATCTGGCCCTGCGCGGGCACCGGGCCTGCCTCGCCGAAGGTCATGCCCGTGGCTTCCTTGGGCGCGTACTTCTTCATCCAGTCGACATACTTGGTGAGCGCATAGACCGCTGCGGGCGAGTTGGTCGCACCGCCGCGCGCGACGCTGGCGCCGACCGGCGCGCACTTCTTGTCGTCGACCCGGATGCCCCACTCGTCGACGGGCACGCCGTTCGGGATGCCCTTGTCCGCCGTTCCGGCCATCGACAGCCAGGCGTCGGTGAAGCGCCAGCCGAGCGACGGGTCCTTCTTGCCGTAGTCCATGTGGCCGTAGATGGGCTTGCCGTCGATCGTCTTCACGTCGTTGGTGAAGAATTCGGCGATGTCCTCGTATGCGCTCCAGTTCAGCGGCACGCCGAGGTCGTAGCCGTACTTGGCCTTGAACTTGTCCTTCAGGTCCTGGCGCGCAAACAGGTCGGCTCGGAACCAGTACAGGTTGGCGAACTGCTGGTCGGGCAACTGGTAGAGCTTGCCGTCGGGCGCGGTCGTGAAACTCGTGCCGATGAAGTCCTTGATGTCCAGCCCGGGGTTCGTGTACTCCTTGCCGGCGCCGGCCATGTAGTCGGTCAGGTTCATGATCTTGCCGTAGCGCCAGTGCGTGCCGATCAGGTCGGAATCGCTGATCCAGCCGTCGTAGATCGACTTGCCCGACTGCATCGAGGTCTGCAGCTTCTCGACCACGTCCCCTTCCTGGATGAGGTCGTGCTTGACCGTGATGCCGGTGATTTCGCCGAAGGCCTTGGCCAGCGTCTTGCTCTCGTACTCGTGCGTGGTGATCGTCTCCGACACGACCGAGATCTCCTTCACGCCCTTGGCCTGCAGCTTCTTGGCGGCATCGATGAACCACTTCATCTCTGCCATCTGCTGGTCCTTGCTCAGGGTGGACGGCTGGAACTCGCTGTCGACCCACTTCTTGGCTTCGGCCTCGCCGGCCCATGCCGCCTGGCCCATCGCCAGCATTGCCGTGGCCAGGGCCACCGCATTCAAACGCATCTTCATCATCGTCTCCTCAGTGGCACTTCCCTGTCATCCTCCGCGACGCCGTCCGGGAAGCAATGGCCGGCGTCCTTTGCAAAATCCGGTTGGGTATCAGCCCTTCTTCATGATGAAGGCGAGCAACACCATCGACACGCCGAAGCTGATCCAGATCGACGGTTCCTGCTCCAGGCCGAACCAGCCGATCATCTTTTCGCTCACGGCCACGAAGGCCAGGTTCACGTAGGCCGCCGCGAGCAGGCCGATGAACAGCCGGTCGCCGCGGGTCGTCTTCATGGGCAGCCATCCGCGCCGCTCGACCGTGGGCGAGCGCAGCTCCCACACCGTCATGCCGGCCAGCATCAGCACGATGCAGCAGAAGAACACCGCCACGGGTGTGGTCCACGCCATCCAGTTGAACATCGTGTGTCCTCCGCGCCCTCAGACCCGCCCCATCGCGAAGCCCTTGGCGATGTAGTTGCGCACGAACCAGATCACGATCGCGCCCGGCACGATCGTCAATGCGCCGGCCGCGGCCAGCACGCCCCAGTCCATGCCCGAGGCCGAGACGGTGCGGGTCATCACCGCGACGATCGGCTTGGCGTTGACGCTCGTGAGCGTGCGCGCCATCAGCAGCTCGACCCAGCTGAACATGAAGCAGAAGAAGGCGGCCACACCGACGCCGGCCTTGATCAGCGGAATGAAGATGGTCAGGAAGAAGCGCGGGAACGAGTAGCCGTCGATGTAGGCGGTTTCGTCGATCTCGCGCGGGATGCCGCTCATGAAACCTTCGAGGATCCACACCGCCAGCGGCACGTTGAAGACCAGGTGTGCCATCGCCACCGCGATGTGCGTATCCATCAGACCGAGCGTCGTGTAGAGCTGGAAGAACGGCAGCAGGAAGACCGCCGGCGGCGTCATGCGGTTGGTCAGCAGCCAGAAGAAGACATGTTTGTCGCCGAGGAAGCTGTAGCGTGAGAACGCGTAGGCGGCGGGGAGCGCGACGAACAGCGAGATGACCGTATTGATGGCGACATAGATCATCGAGTTGATGTAGCCCGAATACCACGACACGTCGGTGAAGATGACACGGTAATTGTCGAGCGTGAAGTCGCGCGGCCACAACGAGAAGACGCTGAGGATCTCGTCGTTGGTCTTGAAGCTCATGTTCACCATCCAGTACACCGGAAGGATGGCAAACACGAGATACAGCACCAGGAAGACGGTGCGCTTGTGGAAACGGTCATCCATGGGCGCCCTCCGTCTTGTCGGCCGTGCCCACACGCTGCATCCAGTTGTAGAGGATGAAGCACAACAGCAGGATGATGAGGAAATAGATCAGCGAGAACGCCGCCGCCGGGCCGAGGTCGAACTGGCCGACCGCCTTCTGCGTCAGGTACTGGCTCAGGAACGTGGTCGCGTTGCCGGGCCCGCCGCCGGTCAGCACGAACGGTTCGGTGTAGATCATGAAGCTGTCCATGAAGCGCAGCAGCACCGCGATCATCAGCACGCCGCGCAGCTTGGGCAGCTGTATGAAGCGAAAGACCGCGAGCTTGCTCGCGCCGTCGATGCGCGCGGCCTGGTAGTAGGCGTCGGGGATCGCGCGCAGCCCGGCGTAACACAGCAGCGCGACCAGCGGGGTCCAGTGCCAGACATCCATCACGAGCACGGTGACCCAGGCATCGCTGGCATTGCCGGTGTAGCTGTAGTCGATGCCGAGCCGCTCGAGTGCGGCGCCGAACAGGCCGATATCCGTGCGACCGTAGATCTGCCAGATCGTGCCAACCACGTTCCATGGGATGAGCAGCGAGATGGCCACCAGCACCAGCACCGCCGAGGCCTTCCAACCCGTCGCGGGCATCGACAGCGCGAGCGCGATGCCGAGCGGGATCTCGACCAGGAGCACGGCCAGCGAGAAGCCGACCTGCCGCACCAGCGCGTCGAGCAATTCCTCGTCGCGCATCACGGACTTGAACCACTCGGTGCCGACGAAGACCCGCCGTTCGGGAGAGATGATGTCCTGCACCGAGTAGTTCACCACCGTCATCAGCGGCAGGATGGCCGAGAAGGCCACGCAGACGATGACCGGCAGGATCAGCAGCCAGGCCTTCTGGTTGACTGGCTTCATTCGACCCCCTTGGCCCTGCGGGCCGTCCCCCCGAGGGGGCGTTCGCGCCTTCGGAACGGCCGCGCGTTGCTCGCTGGAGTACCGTCGCCCCTGAAGGGTTCCGGTATGAGCGCTTTGGAACGGCCCGACGCGCTCATGCCACGAGCTCCTCGTTCTTGTAGTAGCAGGTGTGTTCGCCGAAGAGCGCCAGCCAGACGGTCTCTCCGATCCTCGGCACCGCCGCTTGAGGATCCAGGCGCATGCGCAGCACAGCCTCAGCCTTCCCGGTGCCGACACGAAGCGTCACGAGCCAGTAGGTGCCGATGTCCTGAGACTGCAGCACGACGGCCGGCACGGCGCCGGGCTCGAGCGGGTCGGACAGTTCGACATACTCGGGCCGCAATCCGAGTTTGAATTCGCCCAGCGCGGCGAGTAGCTGCATCGGTGCTGCCACACGGTGCCCGGCGACCACGATGGCATCGCCGTCCACGCGGGCGTCGAGGAAGTTCATGCCGGGCGAGCCGATGAAGTTGCCGACGAAGGTGTGGCGCGGCCGGTCGAACAGCTCCGATGCGGTGCCGATCTGCACGGCGCGCCCGCGGCTCATGACGACCACCTGCTGGGCAAACGTCAGCGCTTCGACCTGATCGTGGGTCACGTAGATCAGGGTGAGCTTGAGATCGTGATGGATCTGCTTGAGCTTGCGCCGCAGCTGCCACTTGAGATGCGGGTCGATCACGGTCAGCGGCTCGTCGAACAGCACTGCGCTCACGTCCTCGCGCACCAGGCCGCGGCCGAGCGAGATCTTCTGCTTCGCATCGGCGGCGAGGCCGGCGGCACGCTGGTCGAGCTGGCCGCTCAGGTCGAGCATCTCGGCGACCTGGCCCACACGCTGACGAATGCGGTCCGCCGCGACGCCGCGGTTGCGCAACGGAAAGGCCAGATTTTCGGCGACGGTCATCGTGTCGTAGATGACCGGGAACTGGAATACCTGCGCGATGTTTCGCTGCTGCGGGCTGTCGCCCGTGACATCGCGCCCGTCGTACCGCACGGTGCCTTGCGACGGCCGCACGAGGCCGGAGACGATGTTGAGCAGCGTGGTCTTGCCGCAGCCCGACGGTCCGAGCAGCGCGTACGCGCCGCCGTCGTCGAAGGTCATCTTCAGCGGCAGCAGCGCGAAGTCCTCTTCGCGCTGCGGGTTGGGGCCGTAGGCGTGGGCCAGATCGAGTTCGATGCGGGCCATGTCAATGGCTCCTGACCGCGGCGATGCCGTCGCTGGGCGCGATGAGCAGGTTGCCGGCCGCGTCGAACACGTGCACGCGGGCCGGGTTGACGTGCAGGACCAGCGACGCCCCGAGCATGAAGTCGTGCACGCCGGGCAACTGGGCCACGAGTTCGCCGACGGGCGTCTGCACATGTACAAACGTATCGGAGCCGGAGATCTCGGCGAGTTCCACCGTGCCCGGCAGGCTCGCGTCACCAGGGCGCGGGTCGACATGCAAGGCATTGGCGCGGATGCCGACCGTGAGCGTGCCACGGCTCCTTGCGGACGCTGCGTCGTCCAGCGCCATGTTCAACGCTGGGCCCGATGCCAGCGCGACGCCCTGTGCGGTTGCGGTGGCCGGCACCAGATTCATCGGCGGATCGCTGAATGCCCGCGCAACACGAATCGATTTCGGTCGATGGAAGACCTCGGTCGTCGGGCCGTACTGCAGCAACTCGCCGGCATCCATCACGGCGGTGTAGCCGCCCAGCAGCAGCGCCTCGGTCGGCTCGGTGGTGGCGTAGACGACGGTCGATTCGCCCGCGGCGAACAAGGTCGAGAGTTCGTCACGCAACTCTTCCCGCAGCTTGTAGTCGAGATTGACGAGCGGTTCGTCGAGCAACATCAGCGGCGCCTTCTTGGCCAGCGCGCGGGCCAGCGCCACCCGCTGCTGCTGCCCGCCCGACAGCGCCGCAGGAAAGCGGTCGAGGAAAGGCTCGATGTGCAGCCGGGCGGCGAGTTCCTGCACCCGCGCGTCGATGCCGGACTCTCGCCGCAGCTTCAGCGGCGAGGCGATGTTGCCGTACACCGTCATCGACGGATAGTTGATGAACTGCTGGTAGACCATGGCCACGTTGCGCTCGCGCACCGGCATGCCGGTGACGTCGCGTCCGTCGGCCACGACCCGCCCTGCGCTCGGTGCATCCAAACCGGCCATCACGCGCAGGAGCGTGGTCTTGCCCGCCTGCGTCGCACCGAGCAGCACTGTCACGGCGCGCGGGACGAGTACGAGGTCGAGCGGGTACAGGTGAACGGCCGCTCCGGCACGCTGCTGGATGCCCTCGAGCTTCAGTTCCACGAGCTGGCCCCTTCTGGCACGGGCGCCGTCGGTGCACCCGACGCCGGCCAATGCGCGGCACACCAACTGGCGACCGTGTCGCGTTGTGCTGCCGTGTAGTGCAGGCCGAGCTTGGTACGGCGCCACAGCACGTCCTCGGCGCAGCGGGCCCATTCGTGCGCGTGCAGGTACGTGAGCTCGGCTTCGTGGAGTCCGGGTGCGATCTCGTCACCAAGGCCGTGCGGCCCGATGACCTTGTCGACCCGCGAGCCGTACGCCCGGGCGAGGCGTCGACGCACCGTGGGTGGCAAGGCCGGCTGACGCGCTGCCAAGATGCCGACGAAGCGCTCGAAATCGGCATCCGGCCGCTGCGGCGCGCCGATCCAATCACGCAGGTCGCCTCCGGGCAGCACGGCGTCGGCGGTCCACGCGCCCAGTGACGATCCGAGCGGTGCGCACAGCAGATCGGCGGCCTCTTCAGCCAGCTTTCGGAAGGTGGTGATCTTGCCGCCCCAGACCGACAGCAACGGGGCTGCCGACGTGTCGAGTTCTAGCGCGTAGTCGCGCGTGACCGCCGAAGGGTCGCCCGATTCGTCGTCGAGCAGCGGTCGCACGCCGGCGTAGGCCCACACCACGTCCTGCGGCCCGACCGGGCGCTCGAAATAGCGGCTGGCCTGCGCGCACAGATAGGCGACCTCGCTCTCATCGATATGCACATCGCCGATGGCGCCATGGTGCTCCACGTCGGTGGTGCCGATGAGCGTGAAGTCCCCCTCGTAGGGTATGGCGAAGATGATGCGCTTGTCGGGGTTCTGGAAGATGTAGGCGTGGTCGTGTTCGAAGAGTTTGCTCACCACGATGTGACTGCCCTTGACGAGACGCAGCGCCTTCGGACGGTCGGCGTGTGCGTGCTCCGAAAGGAACTGGGCGGCCCAGGGTCCTGCGGCATTGACCAGCGCCCGGGCCGACACGGTGTGTGTGCTGCCGCCGTCTCCGCGCAGGGTGGCCTGCCAGCCGGCGTTGGTGCGCCGCGCGTCGACGCAGGCGTGGCGCGTCAGCACCGTGGCGCCACGCTCTGCGGCGTCCATCGCGTTGAGCACCACGAGGCGGGCGTCGTCGACCCAGCCATCGGAATAGATGAAGCCCTTGGTGAACGACTTCTTGAGCGGCGCGCCGGTGGCGTGCTGTCGCAGATCGACCGTGCGCGACCCGGGCAGCACCTCGCGGCGCGCGAGGTGGTCGTAGAGGAACAAGCCCGCGCGCACCACCCAGACCGGTCGCATCGACGGGTCGTGGGGCATCACGAACCGCAGTGGCCACATGATGTGGGGCGCGCTGCGCAGCAGCACCTCACGCTCGGCGAGCGCTTTGCGAACCAGCGCGAACTCGTAGTACTCGAGGTAGCGCAGGCCGCCGTGGATCAATTTGGTCGACGACGACGAGGTGTGCGAAGCAAGGTCATCCTTTTCGGCCAGCAACACGCTCAAGCCGCGCCCGGCCAGATCGCGTGCGATGCCCGCACCATTGATGCCGCCGCCAACGACCAGCACGTCACACGCGGTGACGCCGCCGGGTCGGCGTTCGTGCTGTGCGGGTTCGACGCGGTGGTGTGTGATGTTTGTCACGGTGCTGTTCGATCGAGGCGTCATTCTGTTCGTTTGAAGTTCGTTTATGCCCCAAGAAAACCCTGATGTTGATTCGATGCGGTTCGTTTAGATTCGCCGCCGATGAATCCCAGCCCTCGACAGCTCGAACTGGTGGAAGAGGTGCGGCGCCTCCAGAGCGTGTCGGTGGAGGCGCTCGCGGAGCGCTTCGGCGTCACGCTCCAGACCGTCCGGCGCGACGTGCGCCTGCTCACCGAGGCGGGCCTGCTGGCCCGCTTTCATGGCGGCGCGCGCATCCCGAGTTCGACGACCGAGAACATCGCTTACCGGCAGCGGCAACAGTTGAACGATGCCGCCAAACGTTGCATCGCGCGCGCAGTCGCGCAGGCCGTACCGAACGGCTGTTCGATGTTCATCAACATCGGAACGACCACCGAGGCGATCGCGCGCGAACTGATGCGGCACAAGGGCCTGCGCGTCATCACCAACAACCTGAACGTCGCCGCGATCCTGTCCGACAACCCCGACTGCGAGGTGATCGTTGCGGGTGGCGTGGTTCGGGCGCGGGACCGCGGCATCGTGGGCGAGGCCACGGTGGGCTTCATCCAGCAGTTCAAGATGGACATCGGCCTCATCGGGATCTCGGCCATCGAATCCGATGGCACCTTGCGCGATTACGACTATCGCGAGGTCAGCGTCGCTCGTGCGGTGCTCGAACGCTCCCGCGAGGTCTGGCTGGCTGCGGACCACAGCAAGTTCAACCGGCCGGCCATGGTCGAGCTCGGCCGGCTGGACCAGATCGACACGCTGTTCACCGACCTGCCGCCGCCTGACCCGTTTCCTGCGCTGCTGGTGGAAGCCGGTGTCGCGCTGGTCACCTGCAGTGCGTGATCGACGCGGGGCCGTGCGCTGACTCGGCGCTCAGCGGTTCGACACGCCCGAGGCCACATGGCCCGCAGGCACGTGCATCGCGGCCGAATCGACATGGCCAGTCTGGTCGTCGAAGAAGAAATCGGGTTCGAATTCGCGCAGGAACTCGCCCTTTGCCAGGCCGCCGAGGAACATGGCCTCGTCGACTTCGATCTGCCAGTCCATCAAGGTGCGGATCGCGCGCTCGTGCGCCGGTGCGCTGCGGGCCGTGACCAGCGCAGTGCGTACGCGCATGCCGCCGGTGCCGGCGCGCTGCAGCCGTTGCAACGCCACCAACAGCGGCTTGAACGGGCCGGCCGCCAGCGGCTCGCCGGAGTGCGTATGTTCGTGGCGCTGGAAGGCGACGAGGCCATCGCGCTGGTAGATGGCCTCGGCTTCGTCGGAAAACAGCACGGCATCGCCGTCGAAAGCGATGCGTACCTCGTTCGGGTGCGAGTCGGTCGCGCGTGCGCTGTGCGGGTAGACACGCGCCGCCGGCACGCCGGCGGCGAGCGCGCTGCGCACGTCGGCTTCGTTGGTGGACAGGAACAGGTTCGCGTCCAGCGGCTTCAGATAACGCCACGGGCTCTGCCCGCGCGTGAAGACGCCGCGCTCGATGGGCAGCCCGAAATGCTGGCAGGAACGGAAGACCCGCATGCCCGACACCGGGTCATTGCGCGACAGGATCACCACCTGCACACGCGGCGCGTCGGCATTGAACGCGAGCAGTTTGTTGACCAGCGAGAACGCCACACCTGGGCGGGCGGGCTGCTCCAGCCGCTGCAGCTGAAGCTGCATGTAGGCGCGGTCGTCGCTCGCCTCGAAGACACGGTTTTCATCCTCGAAGTCGAACAGCGCGCGCGACGAGATCGCGACGACGAGTTGGCCTTGCAGGGTGGCGGGCATGCGCACGATGGTACGCGCGCGCCAGCACGGCCCGCGGGCGCCGCGGGGGGTTACTGGATGAAGCCCATCGGCGTGCGCTTGCCATGTGCATCGGGCAGATCGACCACCTCGACGCGGCCACGCCCGTCGAGCTTGGCGTTGCCGAATGCCGTCATCCAGGCGCGACGCATCTCGCGCGGCGCCAGGTCGCACATGCGCTCGAGCACGGCTTCCGGCGGCTCGGGCTCGAAGCGCGTGCCCCAGTCGTGCGCGGCGCGGATGCCGCTGTAGAGCCGCGCGGCGATCGCACGCGCGGCATCGCGGTCGGGCATCTGCACTTCATACACATTGACGCGGTTGAGGATCGGCTCGGGGATCGCGCGCTCGTCGTTCGCCGTGGCGACCCAGATCACCTGGCTGGCGTCGATGGGCACTTCGGCGAACTCGTCGGTGAACGCATGTGCGGTGTCGTGCTCGAGCAGGCTGTACAGCGCACCCAGCGGGTCGTACGCGTGCTCGCCGCGGGCCTTGTCGATCTCGTCGACCACCATCACCGGGTTGGCATAGGCGCCGTCGACCAGGGTCTCGAAGACCTTGCCCGGTCGCGCGCCTTTCCATTGGCTCGACGCACCGCTGAGCACCCAGCCGGCGGTGAGGCTGCTCATGCTGATGAAACCCATGCCGGTGCCGAGCAACTGCGCCACCTCGCGCGCGAAGTGGGTCTTGCCGACACCGGGCGGGCCCAGCAGCAGCATCGGCGTGATCTCCAGCGCGTCGCGGCTGTCCTGGCAGAGTGCCAGTTGTCGCTTCAGGTCGTTCAGCGCTTCGTGGAAGTTGGGCAGTTCGTCGTAGAGATGGTCCATCGCCGGCAGGCCGGAAGGCTTGACCTGGAACCGCTCGGGGCCCTTCTCGAGCATGCGCTCATAGGTGCTGCGCAGATGCTCGTGCTCGCGGGGTGGCAGCTTGTCGAGGCGCCGCTCGACGTCGCCCGGCCGGAACACGCTTCGCATGTGCGCGATGGGGATGCCGGAGGCTCGGCCGTGGACAGGGACGAGATCACTGCGTTGACTCATGGTGCACGCTCCCGAACGATGTGCCCCATTGAAGCAAACGGCGCGCCAACTTCAGATCGGGAATTGGCCTGATTCGGCCCCTCAGTTGCAGGGGTGAGTTGCAGCAGTCGTGGCCTGCGAGTGCTGCCCGCGTTACTTGATCCAGGTATTCAACTGAATGATCGGCAGCAGGACCGAAAGCACGATCAGCATCACGACCACGCCCATGGCGACGATCAGCAGCGGCTCCAGGATCGTGGCCATTGCGAGCGCACGCCGCTGGACTTCGGTGGACAACTGGGCCGCGGCACGCCCGAGCATGAGCGGCAGCTGTCCGGTCTGCTCGCCCAGGCGGGCGAACATGGCCAGCAGGCCGGGAAATCGCTTCTTTGCAGCCAGCGCAGACGCGAGTGGCGCGCCTTCGCGCACTTGTACCAGCGCTTCCATCGCGTCGGCGCGCATGGCCCTGTTGCCCAACGTCTCTGCTGCCGCCTGGAGTGCCTTGAGGATCGGCACGCCCGCGCCGGCCAGCATCGCCAGCGTGCCAGCGAAGCGGGCCGCGTTGTAGCCGCGTGCCATGCGGCCGATCAGTGGCAGGCGCAGCCACGCCGCGTCGAAGCGCGCGCGAAACGCCTCCTGCCGCCGCATCGCGGCCAGCGCGAAGAAACCGATCACGCCGGCGATCAGCAGCAGCCAGCCCCAGTTGCGCACGAATGCACTGAGCGCGAGCATGGCCACGGTGAGCGCCGGCAACGCCCGCTTGGAAGTGGTGAACACACTCGCTACCTGGGGCACGACGTAGGTGACGAGAAAGACCACGATCACGGTGGCGATCAACGAGACGATCACCGGGTAGAGCGTGGCGCCGATCAACTTGGCACGCAGGGCCTGGCGTTCTTCGAGGTCGTTGGCCAGGTTCTCGAGCACCGGGCCCAGCGCGCCGCTCTGCTCGCCGGCGGCGACGACGGCGCAATAGACCTCGTCGAACTCGCGCGGCGCGCCGGCAAGCGACCGTGCGAACGAGTTGCCTGCGTTGACCTCGCTCTTGAGATGCGCGACCAGCTCGCGCTGGCGCTGTTCGTCGGCCTCGTCGGCCAGCGCGGTCAGTGCCCGCTCGAGCGGCAGGCCCGACGTGACCAGCCCGGCAAGTTGGCGCGTCCAGACGGCCAGCGATGTGGAATCGAAGACACGCCGCCCGGCACGAACCTGGGTGCCGTCCTTGGCCGTCGTCATGACCGGCGTCACCTCCACGGGAACGAGGGACTGCGCCCGCAGCTGCGCGCGCGCTGCCTTGGCATTGTCGGCCTCGAGCAGGCCGGTGCTCGCGCGGCCGGCGGCGTCGAGGGCCTCGAATCGGTAGGCGGGCATGTGCGAGGTCCGGAGCCCTAGTCGGCGGTCAAGAACGAATCGGCGTGGCCGTCCTGCAGACACCGACGCCGCGGCGCAGGGGCGGCACTGACATTTCGGGCGAGAGTCATCACTCTCGCGTGACCCGCATCACTTCTTCGGCCGATGTGATGCCCTGCTCGACGAGTCGTTGACCGTCTTCACGCATCGACCGCAACCCGGCGGATTCGGCTGCAACGAACAGCTGCGACTCGGCCGCGCGGCCGTGGATCAGTGCACGGACCGAGTCGTCGGCCGACATCAGTTCGTAGACGCCAGTGCGTCCCTTGTATCCACTGCTCCCGCACTTGTCGCAACCGACCGGGTGCCAGCGACCGCGCTCGTCCTGGCGCTTGCAATGCGGACACAGCTTGCGAACGAGACGCTGTGCCAGCACACCCAGCAGCGAGCTGCTCAGCAGGAAGGGCTCGACACCCATGTCGGTCAGCCGTGTGACGGCACTCGGTGCGTCATTCGTGTGCAGCGTGGCGAGCACGAGGTGGCCGGTCAGCGAGGCCTGGATCGCGATCTGCGCGGTCTCGTAGTCACGGATCTCGCCGATCATGATCACGTCCGGGTCCTGGCGCAGGATGGCGCGCAGCGCCTTCGCGAATGTCAGGTCGATCTTCGCGTTGACCTGCGTCTGGCCGATGCCGGGCAGTTCGTATTCGATCGGGTCTTCCACCGTCAGCACGTTGGTGGTGGCGGTGTCCACGCGCGCCAGCGAGGCGTACAAGGTGGTCGTCTTGCCCGATCCCGTGGGGCCCGTGACGAGCACGATGCCGTGCGGCTGGTGGATGAGCTTGTTGAATGACCCCAACACGTCGCCGCTCATGCCCAGGCCTTCGAGCGTGAACTTGGATTCGGTCTTGTCGAGCAGGCGCAAGACGGCGCGCTCGCCGTGCGCCGACGGCAACGTCGAGACGCGCACATCGATCGCCCGCCCGCCGATGCGCAGCGAGATGCGGCCGTCCTGCGGCAGACGCTTCTCGGCGATGTCGAGCTCGGCCATGATCTTCAGCCGGCTGATGAGCGCCGCGTGCAGGGCCTTGTTCGGCTGCACCACCTCGCGCAGCGTGCCGTCGACACGGAACCGAACCGAACTGCTGCGTTCGTAGGGCTCGATGTGGATGTCACTCGCCCCGTCCTTCGCGGCCTGTGTCAACAGCGCATTGAGCATGCGGATGATCGGTGCGTCGTCGGCCGCCTCGAGCAGGTCTTCGACAGCCGGCAGGTCCTGCATCAGACGCGACAGGTCGACTGCACTTTCGACCTCGCCCACCACGGCGGCGGCATTCGACTCGCCGCCGGCATACGCGGCACTGATACGTTGCGACAGCGTGGACGCCGGCTCGCGCTCGAGCGTGCGCACCGCGTATTGACGCTGCACTTCCGTCAATGCGCTGAGCGGCGTGTCCTCGGCAGCCCAGAGCACGAGGTGCTCGCCGTCGTCCTCGAGAAGAACGGTATGCGCCTTGGCGAAGGCATACGGCAACGGATGGCGGGCGCCCATGATTCGAGGCCTGCTCAGGGTGCCGATGCCGCGGAGGCCGGAGCCGCGGCTGCGGGCAGCGATGCGGCCGACTGTGGGCCGATGGCGGCCTCCGACGCGGGTCGCATCGGCGGCAACACCGGCGAATCCTTCAGCGGCAGCATCGGGTTCGGCAAGGGCTGCGCGTCCTTCTGCTGCGCGCGGATGACGTCGTAGCGGTCGAGCGTGAGCTTGTCGGTGCTCGTCGCGTCACGCAGCACCACGGGTCGCAGGAACACCATCAGGTTGGTCCGGTTCTTGGTGCGGCTTTCACTGCGGAACAGACCGCCCACATACGGCAGGTCGCCGAGCAGCGGCACCTTGGATTTGTTCTCGACGAAACGATCCTCGATCAAGCCGCCGAGCACGATGATGCCGCCATCGTCGACCATCACGTTCGATTCGATCTGGCGTTTGTTCGTCGACGGGCCGGCGTTCGTGGTGCCGGGGGCGACCTTGTCGCTCACGCTCGACGATTCCTGGTAGATCTGCATGCGCACCGTGCCGCCTTCGCCGACCTGCGGCTTGATGCGCAACGTGATGCCCACGTCCTTGCGTTCGATGGTCTGGAACGGATTCGTCGTGGCGGTGCCGGTCTGGGTGAATTGGCCCGTGACGAACGGCACGTTGGAGCCGACGACGATCTTGGCCTCCTCGTTGTCCATGGTGATCAGGTTCGGCGTGCTGATGATGTTGGTCGAGGTCTGGCTCTGCAGCAGGCGGGCGATCGCAGCCAGCGCGTAGACGCCGCCGTAGTTGCGGATCAGGCCGATGTTCAGGCCCTCGCCGAGCGCCACCGAACCCGATGCGGCGCCGGTGGACAGGCTGATGATGTTTCCGCTGCCGCCTGCGGGCGTGAAGTTGGTGCCGACGCCGACCAAGTTGGAATCGCCGCTCTTGCCGATCAGGCCCTGCCACTGGAAGCCGAAGTCGGCGGCGTTCTCGCCCGAGACTTCGACGATCATGCTTTCGATGTAGATCTGCGCGCGCCGGGTGTCCAGCTTGTCGATCATGACGCGAACCTGGCGATACAGCGGCTCCGGGCCGGTGATGATGAGCGAGTTGGTCGACGGGTCGGCCTGCACGAAGCCGCCGGTGGACGGCTCGGCCGAGGCCGAGATCGGTGCCGTCGCCTGAGTCGAGGCGCCGCCGGCTCCGGCGGCGTTCGGCGTCGCCGCCGGCGTGATGGCGCGCGTTGCGGCGCCTCCACCGCCACCACCGCCGCCGCTGCCCACGTTGCCGAAGGCTGCGCGAAGAACGGTGGCGAGCTTGGCGGCGTCGGCATTCTTGAGATGGACGACCCAGATGTTGCCGGCCGGCCCGCTTCCTTCGATCGGCCGATCCAGTCGAGCGATGGCAGCGCGGATGCTCTGCAACTTGGCGGCGGTCGGCGCCCGGACGATGAGCGAATTGCTGCGCGAGTCGGCAATGATCGAGGTACTGCCCGCGGCACCACCTTGCGCACCGGGCACGCCGGGCACGGCACTGGCCCCTTCGGCCAGGCGCTGGACCAGCGTGGCGACGTCGGCAGCGACGGCGTGCTCGAGGGGGATGATCTCGAAGTCGGTGGACGAAGGCTGGTCGAGCGCGGCCACGATCTTTCCGATGCGCGCCAGGTTGTCGGCGTAGTCCGTGATGACGAGCGCGCTCGTGCCCGGGTTCACGTTGATCGTATTGTTCGCGGTGATCAACGGCCGCAGGATGGGCACCAGGTTGTTCGGGTTCTCGTGTCGCAGGGTGAAGATCTGGGTCACGATCTGGCCACTTCGCCCGGGTGCCTGGTCCACCAGCACGGTGCCGGACTGCAGGCGCGCCTCGGCCTCGGGCACCACCTTGAGCATGCCGCCGGTTTCGACCACGGCGAAGCCCAGGCCACGCAGTGCCGACAGATAGTTGAGGTACGCCTCGCGGATCGTCAGCGGCTGGTCGCTGTAGACGGTGATGTTGCCGCGCACCCTGGGGTCCACGATGATCTGGCGGTCGAGCATGGCCGCAAAGGCGCGTGTCACGGCCTCGATCTCGGCGTTGACGAAGTTCAGTGTCACTGGCGTCTGAGACTTCAGTGCAGCGCTGTGGCCGGCGGCGCGGCGGGCGGGCGCCTGCTGAGCCCAGAGCGGCGGCGGCAGCACGAGGCCGGCAGCGACGGCCACTGCGACGGCAGTTCGGGTGCGGCGCAGGGATTGATTCATGGTCATCCGATCGAAATGATCGACCGCGCGCCTTGGCGGCGGCCGATGATGTTCAGCAGGTTGTTCAGCGCCGCTTCCGCGCCGTCGGCAGCCACGGCCTCGCCGCGGAATCGCAGGGTGGGCCCGGCCCACTGGCCGGTACCCGAAACCTGCAAGGCGCCGCCAGTGGTGGAGACCTGGAGCGTGGCGGTGTCTCCGGACGCCGCATTGCCGTCGACGACGAGACGGTAGCTGCCGAGTTCGTCCAGCGTGGAAATGCGGGAGGAGATGCCGGCCAGATCGACCGATACCTGCCCGTCGAGCCGCCACCGGCCCTGCACGTACTCGATCTTCGCGCCCGGACTGGATACGCGCATCGTTCCACCGAGCTGCAGCGTGTTCCAGGGCGTGCCCAGCCCGCCCAGCCAGGCGGCCGGCCACTGCCCGATGCCCGCTGGCGCTGCGGGCACGATGACGGCCACCCTGCCCAGACCGGGCTTGAGCAGCACGCTCGTCGGGCCGAGCAGGCAGCAGGCATGGCGGGCGCGCAACTCGAGCGCGGCGCCTTTGAGCCCCAGTGTCCAGTCCATCCGTCCGGGCAGCGACGTGGCATCGCGGCTGCCGGGGCCCCCGGTGAGCACAACGACGGCACTGCCGTTCCAGACCGTGCCGCGCGCGTCGGAAAGAAGCACCCGATCGCCCGTGGCCGATGCGATGCCGTTGGCCAGCCATGCCGCCGGCGCAAACGCGACAAGGCCGCCAATGGCACCGAGCGCAGCGCCCCACAGCCCGTAGCGTGCCACCGAGCGTCGACGTGTTTCGCGGATCTCGCGCGCCATCATCGAATCGGCGAACACACTCGTGGCTGGCGCACCGCGTCGTGTTGGCAGGCGCCCGCGCAGGCGGTCGAACCAGCTCATCGGGCGGCCCTCGGCGTGCAGCATCGCGGGCCGTGCACCTTGGCGCGGCGCCACGATGGCGCTGTTGTCCCGCCGTGCCGCAGCGCACGGTCAGCGCCCCTCGGGCGGCCTGGCTCGATCATGGCGAGACTCCAAACGATACGGTCACCGTGCCAGTGAATCCCTGCGGGCCCCGCGCAAGCTGGGCTTCGATTGGGCGCGCGCGGGCGCCGCTTCGGGCTTCGGCGAGCCAACTGCGCAGGGGTTCGCTGTCGACACCTTCGAGTGTCAGGACCGCCCGGTCGCCTTGCAGAGACAGTTTGGCCTTGTCCCCCAAACGGGCACTGGCGGTTTGCAGGGCGGCTGCGGATTGCGTCGCGGGGATCGTCGGGGCGCTGCGCAGTTCGCGCGACTCGGCCGCGAGGCGCTGCATCGTCTGCAACTGGGCGTCGAGCGCGTCGATCTGAGCCGGTGCATCGCGCACGGTACGCCATGCCGGGACGATGGCAAGGGACCAGGCGAGGAAGATCCCCACCACGGCGCCGGCAAGCAGGACGAGCCGGCGTTCGCGCAACGGCAGCGACGACCACCAGGCGCGCAATGGTGCGAGTTGCTTCGACAGCGCGTCGAACTTGGCGCCGCGCGACGGGGAGGACAGGGCGCTCATCGTGACGCTCCTGGTGCGGCCCGGCTGGCGCGCGAAAGCACCACGCGCCCCGGCGCGTGTTCGACGGCCCAGCCGCCCGGGCGAAGACGGCCGCTGAACTGCTGCACGTCGTTGTCGCTCCAGCCCGGCGTGGCCAGCGTCAGCTGACCAGGCTGGAACCGCAATGTCTGCATCGGACCCTGTGCGTCCGGCCAAGCGGCCGCGGCGGCATTGAGCATGGGCTCGAGATCGCTCGGGCCGGGGCGGCCGGCGGCGGCACGAAGAATCTCGGTCTCGCGCTCCATCTGGAGCGGTGCATCGAGCACTGTGCGGATCTGCGGATGCGCTGCTGCAAGTACGGCGGCCTGCGCCTCGCGCTTCTGGTCGATGGTCTTGCGCTGCGCCCAGGCCCATGCGTTCAGGCCCACGAGCTGCAAGACGAGCAAGGCGGCAAGGCCGGTACGAACCGGCCGCCAGGCGGGCCCCATCAATCGTTTGAGCGCATCGCGAAGCGCGCGTGTTCCGCGGCGGCTCGGCGCCAGGTCGAACTGGCGCAGCGTCCAAAGTGAACTCGCTGAAAACAGCATGCGCTCCGGTTCGCTTTGCACGGCCACGGGCACACCGAGCCAACGCTCGGCCGGCGCGGCGACGGCCGGCGTGGCTGTCCAGCGGATGGTGTCCGCCGCCGTCGGTGGGAGAAGCGCCCGCGCGAGCGAGCCGGCCAGCGGCAGGCAGACGATGCCCTGGGCGTCGGCCATGGCGATTGCAGGCTCGGGCGTCGCGCCCGGCGGGGCGGCATCGAAGAAATGACCGAAGGGCACGTCACCCGGCCAGAGCGACGGCACGACACGATCGACCAGATGGCCCGCGCGTTCCAGGGCCGCGATCTCCGCAGAAAGCCAACCTTTGTCGACGACGGCCACCCAAGCGGGTGTGCCGGGGACGAATTCAGGGGCCAAGGCGAGGTGCAGCGCCTCCGGTTCGTCGAGAAGAAAATCTTCGATCACGCCGCCCAGAGCGGCACGCAGACGCGCCGGCGGCGCTTTCGGCACGGTGACGCGCTGCCACCCCACATCGTTATCTGCCAGCACGGCGACCACGACATCGGCTTTCGGCAGCAGCGCGGGAACGGCCCGCCCGTGACCGGAAATCGTGACCCCGTCTTCGGTACGCACCCAGGCATATTCGCCGCGCACCGACGGCGCGGCTGCGTGCGTGTCTTCGCCCGCAGCAACGCGCACACCGAGCCTCTTGCGCGGCGGAATTTGAACGACAAGAACGGTCATCGAGATTGAATCAGTCGCAGGGGTCGATGATCCACAGGTGCAACTCTATGTAAATCAAAGACTTACGGGCGTTTATTCGTATTCATCGTAGCACTGGAAGGTTTGCGCGGCGAGTGAGCGAATGCCGTTGTTCGTGCGATTCTCAGGCGCCGCCGGCTTCCAGGCTGCGCCGCTCCCGAAAGATGGTCACCACCTCGGTCGTGTTGCCTGCGCCTTTGCGGAACAGCAGCGAGCGCTCCTCGAGCACGCGCTCGTCCAGGCGGAGACGCCCGCTGACCTGGAAATAACTGCTGGACATGGAAACACGCTTCGGATCCAGCTTGACGGCATCCGGCAGGTTGGCCTTGAGTTTCTCGAGACTGTCGAAGGGTGATTTCTGGCGAATTTGCAGCAGTCGCTCGGCCGTGCCGAGATCGACGTCCAGGACGCCTGCAAGCACCTCGCGCGACGCGGTATTGACATTCACAGGTGTGGGCGTCGGGAGAATGTCTGCGAAGGGCCGCAAACCCGCGATCGAACCCGCGTCGAATCCCAGCCAGCCCAGTTGTTCGAAGCGCTGTATGGCGACAGGGCGGCCCGCGTCGGGTGCGGAAGCCTGTTGGGCCCGGGACGACCAAGACCTCGCGAGTTCGTCCGCCAGGCGCTGAGCCAGGTCGCCGCCCAGTCCCGCCGTGACACAGAGTCGGCCCAGCGTAGCCACCTCCGCCGCCGCCACCTTGCCGTCTTCACCGACGAGGTTGCGAAGGTTGTAGCGTGCCTGCGCATCGGCAATCGCGCCTGACAGGAAGGCTTCGGGGCCACCGTCGGCGTTGTTGTCGCGGTCGGCCGCCAAAAAAGTGGACAGCCGGGCCTCGGCCAACGGCGTGGCCCACGGTTCGCCGAGATGATCGATGCGCCCGGCTCGCCCGTCCTCCTTCAGGATCAGGCGCGACCAGTCGAGCGCCCCAACGAGGATCCAGCTCGACTGCGTGCGCGATCGCTCCGCGGACTCGACCTGCACCGCCCGCCATTGTTGCCAGACCATGCCGGCGGCAAGCGTCGCCACCATGGCCACCGCCACCATGGCCAGCAGCAAGGCCGCCCCCTGCTGACGTGCACGCACGACGCAGGCCGATGAACGCCGGGTAATGGTCATGACGGCGGTTGCGAGGGCAGCACGAGATCGCGTGTCAACGTGCCGCCGGCAAGGGACAGCACCAGGCGGATGCCGGTGGGCAGCTGCTCCTCGACGACCGGCGTCGTGCCCGCAACCGCAGAGCCCGTGGGCGCGACATCGCCTGAACTTTGGGCGTTGCTCCAGCCGCTGCCGCGGTAGAAATAGACCTGCACGGCGCTTGTGTCGCCCAGGACCCGCAGGGTGCCGGGCTCGTTGCCGAGCAATTGCTGGCTGCCCAGCCACGCGTCTTGAAGGTCGGCCGCACGCGTGAACGCGGGGCTCGCCCACCGCCACCATGCGCCGTCGCGCAACGACCAGGCGACGAGTTGGACGCCGTCGTCCGTGGTCCGGGTCAGACGCAGCGTGGCGCCGTCGAAACGCAACGGGGGCACGCTGCCGGTGTCCTGCAACGACTGAAGGTCGCGCTCCCATTGCGCCAACGTGGTGTTGATGCGCAACGTGCCTTCGACGGCGGCATTGCTGACGTCGCGAGAGCGTGCCATTCCGTCGATGCCCTGCCAGGCCATGGTCGCGAGCACCGCCATGATCGACAGCGCGACCAGCACCTCGATGAGTGTAAAACCGCAAGGGCGGCCGGCAAAGGCGACGCGCTTCGTCACAGGCGTCCCAGCACGGTGGAAAGCGTGACCAGCGGCAAGCCGGCTTCGTCCGACAACGCCGCGTCAACGCGCCGGAACAGGGGGTTCGGTGTCGGTCGCGTGCGCAGCACGCCCTTGTAGGTGCGGCCCAGCTGCTCGCAGGTGAACTCCGCATCACCCACGCCGGGAAAGGCCTTCGAAAGGCGCAGCGCCGCCAGCTGGTTGTCGGCACACCACTGGGCAGCGCTGACTTCGATGAGTCGCTGGGCGTTGTTGGTCACCGAGCCGGCGGCACGCAAGCCTGCTGCGAGGGTGATCGCAACAATCGCCAGCGCCACCAGGACTTCAATCAGCGTGAATCCCGGCGTTCGTATCGACGCCCGCTGTGGTCTCACTGGCGTGGCTCTGACGGAGTGGCGTCGGTGGGCACAGCGAATGGCCCGAGGCCGTCGGTGACCAGCTCGAGCCGACGGTCGGCGAGCCGCAGAACGATGCGCTGTGCGCCGATCAGCGGCTCGGGCCCCAGCAACAGCGTGCGCGAGCCGATGATCTCGGCGCTCGTCGCAGAGTCAAGCCAACGGGTCGGCAGGACCACGCTGCGCGGCAAGCCGACAAATCGGAAGTCGTCGGCACCGGCTGCTGCGTCGAGGCCCTGTCCAGGAACCCACCGCACGGTGAGCCCGGACGCGCGCGCCTCGGCCCGGGCCGATTCGAGCAAGGCAGCAAGTCGCGCGCCCTCCTGCTCGAGCCGGGTGGCTGCGGGGTCGCGGATGGAAAGCGCCACGAGGCCCGACGCCAGACCGACAAGCGCCACCACGATCATCAACTCGATGAGTGTGAATCCCAGCGCCCGGCGCGCGCGCGACAGGCCCGTTGACGCGCAGACGAAGGCCCCGATCCGCCTATTGCCAGGAGCCGATGTCGGCATCGTGACCCTCGCCGCCAGGCTTGCCGTCGGCGCCAAAACTGAAAACGTCGATCTCGCCTCGCACGCCCGGGCTCAAGTACTGGTACGGCTGGTTCCAGGGGTCGCTTGGCAGCTTGTCGAGATAGGGCTTCCAGTTCGGCGGCACGACGCCATTGCCTGGCTTGCGCACGAGCGATTCCAGACCTTGTTCCGTCGTCGGATAGCGCTGGTTGTCGAGCTTGTACAACTTGAGTGCCTGAACCAGGTTGTTGACGTCAGTGCGCGCCGCGGTGACCTTGGCATCGGCCGCGCGGTCAAGCACGTTGGGGGCGATCAGTGCAGCGAGAACGCCGATGATCACCAGCACCACCATGATCTCGATCAGGGTGAAACCGCGTGCCGCGGCAGGTCGGTAGCGGGATTCCTGGGCCATTTCGTCAGCTTCGCCGTCTAAACGCTGGATCATAATCGTCGCATGGCAGCTCGATGGTTGGCTTTCGTGATCTGGGCCGCGGTGGCGGCAAGTGCGGTCGCGTGGGCATTGCGCCTGGGCGTTCCGTCGCGCACTTCACCGCCCTTCACGACACCGGTGGATACCAATGTGTCCGCACGCGCGGACCTGTCGCGACTCTTCGGGGCGGCAGTGGCCGTGGCGACCGGGACGGTGGATGTTGCACCGCCAAGCGATGCGCGGTTCAAGTTGATCGGGGTCGTCGCGCCCAAGTGGCCGAAGACCGTTGCTGAGGGGCTCGCGCTGATTGCCATTGACGACAAGCCGGCCCGTGCCTACCGCGTCGGCGCTGTCGTCGACGGCGATACCGTGCTGCAGGAAGTTCGCGCACGTGGGGCATCGCTCGGCCCGCGTGGAGCGGCGGCGACGGTGGCCCTCGAAATTCCCCCGTTGGCGCCAGCCGCCACCGGAACGTTGCCGGCGCCCGGCGCGGTTCTGCCGCCGGTGCAGATTCCCCCACCCCAGCCGATGCTCAACCAGGTGCCGCCGCCTCCACCGGGCGCGGGACCTGAAGGCGTCAACCAGCCCCAGGTCTAGCGCCGAAGGCTTGATCGTCAGATCGGTTGGTGGCCTCTCTGGCCGCGATTCGAAGTCGGCGGGGCGATTCTTTCAGTCTGCCGGAATGTCGTCGTCGATTGACTGCGGCAGCGTCGGCCCCGGCTCGTCGCCCTCGGGCACATCGGTCAACAGGGCCGCAGCATTGTTGACGAGCGGCCAGGCCAAGGTAGCGCCCGTGCCGTCGGTACTGTCCATGCCAAGTTCGAGCAAGGCCGATGCGCGGAAGAGCGCCAGTGCCTGGTCGAGACCCTGGTGCTGGTCGCTTCGGCAGAAGACACAATAGTCGGTTACGGGCGATGCGATGCGCGTGGCCAGCATGAGCGCCGCCAAGGCGGGCATGCCGTCGACCATCAACAGCTGTCGCTTGCCAGCGGCCACGAGCATCAGCCCCACCATCATGGCGATCTCGAAGCCGCCGAAGGCGGCGAGTACTTCCACCGGATCATTGACCTCACGGTGCCGGCTCTGCGCACTTTGTGCAATCGTCATCAGCAGCGCGAACTGATCGGCGTTCATGTGCGGCCCGGCCACGAGCAGATCGCGTATTGGAGTGATCGACAGGCGCGACAGCACCAGCGCGGCACTTTCGCGGGCACCGACACCGACGCCAGCGCACAGCAAAACGTTGCCCGGCAGCGCATCGCCGATTTCCATCCCGGCGCGGATGGCTGCGTGGGCCTGGTCCACGGTCATCGCCTGCCCGACGCGCGAATTGCGGGTGCCGTGGGCGATTTTTCGCACCAGAAGCCGCTCGTGGGCCGGCAGGTTGTCGGCCATGCCGGCGTCGACCACGGTCATGCGGATACCCTGCATGCGCGCAAATACGGCCATCGGCAGACGCGCTTCCAGCAACTGGCGGGCGAGCTCATGCGTGAGCATGCGTTGCGGCGGTCGTATGCCGTCCACCGCAAGGCCGTGGTCGGCCGCGAACACGACCAATTGAGGATCGCGAAAGCGTGGCTTGAGCGTGTTCTGCATCAGGCCGATGCGTACCGCCAGCGGCTCCAACTCGCCCAGGCTGCCGATGCGTTCGCTGCGCCCCGCCAGCTTGTCCAACAGCGCCCGCTCGAGCCGCGGGCTGGACGTGGGAGCGATCAGCGACCGATTCAAAGGCGCATTCATGGCGCGCAGTGTAAGCAGCTAGCGCAGAAACAGTCGATAGACCGGGTTCGTGGTCTCTTCGACATACGGATACGCGAGGGTTTGCAGGAACTCGGTGAAGGCCTTGGCATCCTGCGGCGGCACCTGCACGCCGACCAGGATGCGGCCGTAGTCGGCGCCCTGATTCCGATAGTGGAACAGGCTGATATTCCACGTCGGATGCAGTGACGACAGGAAACGCATCAACGCACCCGGTCGTTCGGGGAATTCGAAGCGAAAAAGGCGCTCGTCGTGAGCCAACTCGGTCCGGCCACCCACCATGTGCCGCACATGCTCCTTTGCGAGTTCGTCGTCGGTCAGGTCCACGGTGGGGAACCGATGGCGCTCGAAGCTGCGCGCAATGCGCTCGGCTTCGTCGCGGCGCGTGATCGACAGTCCGACGAAGACATGCGCCACCTGGGCATCGGAGATTCGGTAGTTGAACTCGGTCACCTGGCGCTGGCCCGACGCGCCGATCAATTCGCAGAAGCGTTTGAACGAGCCGCGTTCCTCGGGGATGGTGACCGCGAACAGGGCTTCGCGCCGCTCGCCGAACTCGGCGCGTTCGGCCACGAACCGCAGGCGGTCGAAATTCATATTCGCACCGCAGGTGATGGCCACGAATGTCCGGCCCTTGAGCCTGTGTGTCTCCACGTACTGCTTGACGGCCGCCACGCCAAGCGCCCCCGACGGTTCGAGGATGCTTCGTGTGTCTTGGAAGACGTCCTTGATCGCAGCGCATACGGCATCGGTGTCGACGACGACAAAGTCGTCGACGAGGTCTCGCACCAGGCGGAAGGTCTCCTTCCCGACGAGCTTCACGGCCGTGCCGTCGGCGAACAGACCAACATCGGTGAGTGTCACGCGCTTGCCGGCGCGCACCGACCGCACCATTGCGTCGGAGTCCGTGGTTTGCACGCCGATCACTTTCACTTCGGGCCGAACAGCCTTGATGTAGGCGGCGACACCACTGATCAGGCCGCCGCCGCCGATGGCCACGAACACGGCGTCGAGCGGGCCCTGATGTTGGCGCAGGATCTCCATCGCCACCGTCCCCTGTCCCGCGATCACATCCGGGTCGTCGAACGGGTGGACGAACGTCATTGCCTTGGTCGCCTGCAGTTCGGTCGCGTGGAGGTAGGCGTCGGAATAGCTGTCACCGTGCAGCACCACATCGCCGCCGAGCGCCTGCACGGCATCGACTTTGACCCGTGGCGTCGTGACCGGCATCACGATGACCGCCTTGCACCCGAGTCTGCGGGCCGCCAGCGCGACGCCCTGGGCATGGTTGCCGGCGGATGCGCAGATGACGCCGCGTGCAAGCTGCTCGGTGTCGAGGTGGGCCATCTTGTTGTACGCGCCTCGCAGCTTGAAGCTGAATACGGGCTGCTGGTCCTCGCGCTTGAGGAGCACGTGGTTGCCGAGCCGGCGCGACAGATTGCGCGCCGGCTCGAGCGGCGACTCGATCGCCACGTCGTACACGCGCGCGGTGAGAATCTTCTTCAGGTAGTCGTCGGCCGAGCGGGCCTTCTGGCGACGCGGCGGCAGCGTGGGCGTTGTTGTCTTCGGGGGGCGTGCGCCGGGCATGGCAGAAAGCTCTCGATCTGGCGGGGGCGCATGATACGGCGAGGCATAAAAAAGGCCCGGGGCTTGTGGCCCCGGGCCGAATCCACCAATGGAGGAGGTGGAGGAGACAACTGGCGCAACGGCTTGTCTAGACACGTCGCTTGGTAGGCAGTCTAGCACTCAAATGCTGCGCTGCAACACCCGGCGAAGGGCGATTTAGTGAGTGCTCTCGAACCGCAGCGCGACAGGCGACACAATGGTGCGCATCCAACGTTTCGTGCCCATCCAGGCACCACATTGCACCATGGACTGCACCGTTCACTGGATGCCCTCGACGGGCATGGGATTCGTCGCCGAAACCGGCAGCGGACACTTGATCACGATGGATGGGGCACCGGACGGCGGCGGACGAAACCTGGCGCCGCGCCCGATGGAAACGTTGCTGGCCGGCGCCGGAGGCTGTACGGCGTACGACGTCGTGCTGATCCTGAAGCGCGGCCGCCACGCGGTTACGGGTTGCCAGGTGAAGATGCAAGCAGAGCGTGCGGACAAGGACCCGAAAATTTTCACGAAGATCCACCTGCACTTCACAGTGTCCGGCCGTGCTTTGCCCGCGGCCGCAGTGGCGCGGGCCATCGACCTGTCCCACGAGCGCTACTGCTCGGCCACGATCATGCTGGCGGCGTCGGCGGCCATCACGACGAGCCACGAAATCGTCGAGGCCTGATCGGGCACCTCGATCCGGGTCAGGTGCGTGTGCTCAGATCCGCTGGGCAACAGTCGTCATGACACGTGCCGCGGCCTTCATCAGCCACCGCGCTGGCGCCGGTAACGCGACAGCCCCGGCGGCCAATGCGGCATCGGCGTGTGACGCCTCGTCGGCCTTCATCTGGTCGACGATGGCACGCGACTCGACATCGGCCGCGGGAAGCCGGTCAAGATGGCCCGCCAGATGCTCTTCCACCTGGCGCTCGGTTTCGACCACGAAGCCCAGGCTCGTCGCGTCGCCCAGGCGGCCGGCCAGCAGGCCGATGCCGAATGCGCCCGCATACCAAAGCGGATTCAGCAGGCTCATGCGACTGCCCAACTGGTCCAGCCGCGCCTTGGTCCAGGCCAGATGGTCGGCCTCTTCGCGCGAAGCTTGCAGCATCTGCCGGCGCAAGGCGTCGGACCGTGCAGTCAGAGCCTGCGCCTGGTACAGCGCCTGTGCACAGACCTCGCCGACGTGATTCACGCGCATCAGGGCGCCGGACACATGTCGATCGGCCTCGGTGAGTTCGGCGCCACTGCCCTGCACCGCCTTGGGGCATGGGCGGCTGGCATGCGATGCACCTGCCACCGTGCGCAACGCGTTGTCCACGCTGGAAATCAACCGATCTGCTGCATTCATCGGCTCAGAGGATAACGGAGGACGCTGCCGTAGTGCTTAGGCAGCGACGCCCTGATGACGGGCCGGACTCGTTGTTGTCAGGCAACAAGGGGCTTCAATTTGTGGCTCATTCCTTTGCAAGCCTGAGCCCCGTCTGGTGCAATAGACGCAACTTCCGCTGAGGAGGTTGGCCTGATCGGCATCCATATCGAGGATGTCCCGGGTGAAACCTTGATCGGGACGTCTTGTTCAACCTAGGAGATAGTTGCAATGAAAAAATCTCTGATCGCTCTCGCCACGCTGACTGCGTTTGCGGGTGCCGCATCGGCCCAATCGTCCGTCGTCATGGGCGGCTTCGTCGACCTCGGCGTCGGCAAGAACACTGGCACCGCTGACAAGGGTATCCAGGATGGTGGCGGCACCGGTGGCAGCCGTCTGAACTTCAATGCCAAGGAAGACCTCGGTGGCGGCCTGAAGGCCATTGCCGGCTTCGAGACGCGTTTCCGTCCTGACGATGGTCGTCAAGGCAATACCACCTCGTTCTGGGACGGCTATTCGTTCGTCGGCATGGAAGGTGGTTTCGGCAAGGTCATGCTGGGCCGTCAATACACCCCGTCGTTCATCTTCGTGCAGAACAAGGTCGACCCGTTCCGCGGCGACACCGTGGCCACGCTGCGCCAGGCCAGCCTGCAGATCGCTCCCGAGACGGTCCGTTTCGGCAACGCCATCCGCTATGACTTCACGGCAGGCGGCTTTGGCTTCTCCGGCATGATTGCGGAGAAGGGCAAGACCAACCGCGGTGATACCGCAGCCATTCCGAAGAAGCCGTTCTCCATCGCCGGCTGGTATGGCGCGGGCCCGTTGTGGGTCGGTGTGTCGTACATCAAGCCCGGTACCACCAACGGCAAGCTGATGAACGCAGGCATCACCTACGCTCTGGGTGCCTTGACGTTGCGCGGCGGCTTGGCCAATGGCACGAACGACGCTGACGCGAAGGTCAAGGGCTACCTGCTCGGCGCCACCTATGACGTCGGTTCGGGCCAGTTCAAGGTCGGCTACGCTACCAACAAGACCGCGAACGTGACCAACTCCAAGCGTTTCGCGATCGGCTACCAGTACGACCTGTCCAAGCGCACCTTCCTGTACACCGACTTCGTTCGTGACAGCAAGCTGGCCACGCAGAAGACCGGCTACGACTTCGGTATTCGCCACAACTTCTGATGGCTGAGGGGCCGGCGAACAGCTCGCCCCCGTCCCGTTATCAGATCTAAAGCCGCCCTTCGGGGCGGCTTTTTCATGCGGAATTCAAATGCATTTCAGCGCATGCCTTGTGATCGTGTCGACGCTGATGCTTGCCGCCTGTGCCACGCCGGAGCGTGCAGGGCATGGGCAAGGCGGCACTGAAGACACTTGGCATCCCGTCACTCTGCCCGGCAAGCGCGTGACGGAATACACACCCGAAATCAAGGCCGGGCGCCACGCAGTGCGGGCCTGGGCCGACGCCTCGTCGAGCTTGTGGCGACGCAAAATGGATGTGCCTGCCCATGGCTTGGGGGAGGTAACCTGGTCATGGTGGGTCGACGGCCCTGTCGCCGGCGCCGATCTTGCCGATGCCGACCTATCCGATGCTGCTGCCCAGGTGATGTTTGCATTCGATGGTGATCATTCGGGGTTGTCTCAGCGCAACCGCATGATGTTCGAATTGGCTCGCACCGTCACGGGCGAAGCGCCACCGTATGCCACGCTCGTTTACGTGTGGGCCAACAAGGCGCCGGTCGGCAGCATCATCGTGGGTCCACGAACGGACCGAATCCGGCGGATCGTGCTGGATTCCGGCGTTCAAGGTGTTCGCAACTGGCGCGAGCATCGACGCAATCTCGCGGCTGACTTCGAGCGGGCATTCGGCGAGGCGCCTGGTCGACTGATCGGCATCGCGATGATGACCGACGCCGACAATACACGGTCCAAAGCGCAGGCGTGGTACGGCCCGATCGAACTGGTCAAGTAGTCCACGAGGGCCCGGGATCGGATCCTCATGTCCCCAGCAAGATTTCACCACTGAACAAGCTGGCGACAGCTTCGCGCTCACGAATGAGCGTGGCGTGACCATCGTCGACCATCACTTCGGCCGCACGAGCGCGTGAGTTGTAGTTGCTGGCCATCGACATGCCGTAGGCGCCTGCGGACAGGACGGCCAGACGATCACCGGGTGCTATCGCCAAGCGGCGTTCACGCCCAATCCAGTCGCCGGATTCGCAGACTGGCCCGACGATGTCCCAGGTCAACGGCATCAGGTCGCGCGCCTGGCAGGGCTCGATGCGCATGAATGCTTCGTAGAGCGCCGGACGCATCAGGTCGTTCATCGCTGCATCGACGATGCAGAAATTCTTGGCCTCGCCGGGCTTGAGGTAAAGAACCTCGGTGACCAATACGCCGGCGTTGCCGACGAGCGACCGACCGGGCTCGAGCAGGATCTTGCGATGTCCATGGCCGCGTGCGTCGAACCGCGCCAGCAGCATTGAAACCAAGACTTCGGCGTCAGGCGGTGCCTCGTCCGTATACGTGATCCCCAGGCCACCGCCCACGTCGACGTGGTGGATCGGGATGCCTGCCGCCTCGACTTCCTCGACGAGGTCCAGCAACCGGTCGAGTGCATCGAGATAGGGCTCGATCTGCGTGATTTGCGAGCCGATATGGCAATCGATGCCGACCACCTGCAGCGCAGGAAGCGCCACGGCGCGACGGTAGGTGGCCACCGCGCGGTCGTGAGCGATGCCGAACTTGTTGCCTTTCAGTCCGGTGGAGATGTAGGGGTGCGTGCCGGCGTCGACGTCGGGATTCACGCGCAGGCTCACCGCCGCCGTCTTGCCTGCCGCCAATGCGACCTCGGAAAGAACCTCCAATTCGCCTTCGCTCTCCACGTTGAAGCACGCGACGCCCGCCTCCAGTGCCTGGCGCATCTCCGACCGCTTCTTGCCGACGCCGGAGAAAACGACCTTGGCGGCATCACCGCCAGCGGCCAGCACCCGCTCGAGTTCGCCGCCGGAGACAATGTCGAATCCACAGCCCATCGCAGCAAAAGTCTGCAACACGGCGAGCGTCGAATTGGCCTTCATCGCATAGCACACCAGATGCGCACGGCCGGTCAGCGCGCGCTGATAGGCCATTGCGGACTCGACCATGGCGCGCCGCGAATACACGTACAGCGGAGTGCCGAACTTCGACGCCAGCGCATCGAGTTGGCAACCATCGAGCCACAACTCATTGCCCGCACGTGCGAGCCAAGGGGCGCCAGGCAAGGTCATCGCGCAGGCGCCGAAGCACTGGCGGATGACGCGGAAGTGGCGCTTGGCAGCGTCAACGGGCCCTTCTGCCCACAGCCCGCCAGCAGTGTCGCGAAGATGCCCAGCACGACGGCAATTGCCATTCGCTGCACCTTTCGAAGGGGCGGGACTACACTCGATCGCATCATGGGATTCATCGGGAAATTTTAATCATCATGTCCGGGCCGAACTCTTCCGGATTGACCGACGCGCAATATCACCAGCGAGCGTCTGGCGTCCTGGCCTCCATCGAATCGACCGTCGACCGTATGCTTCAGGACGACGTGATCGACATCGATGCGCAACGCACCGGTGGGCTGCTCGAACTGGAGTTTCCGAACGGCAGCAAGATCGTCGTCAACCTGCAACCGCCATTGCACGAATTGTGGCTTGCGGCACGTGCCGGGGGGTATCACTTCCGTCATGCAGAGGGTCACTGGTTCGACACGCGCGACGGCACCGAATTCTTCGAGACGCTGTCCCGCGAGGCCACGGCGCAGGCGGGGCGGGCCATCAGATTTTCCGCAGCTTGACGAGCGCGTCTATCTGAAAAGATCGAGGATGCTGCGGCGCTCCTCAGCGCTCGGAGCGACCGGCACCTTGTCGTCGAGACCCACGCTCGCCACGCCCTGGCCCCCGGCAAATTCGTCGAATACCCAGTCCGTGCCCATCGGTTGCAGGCCTTCGGGAGGTTCGAGCTGGGCAACCGGCACACCTTTCAGGGCGTGCGCCATGAATTCGATCCAGACGGGCAGGGCCAGGCCACCGCCGGTCTCTTTGCTGCCCAGCTTGCGCGGGTTGTCGTAGCCGATCCAGACCACCGCCACCAACGTCGGCTGAAAACCCGCAAACCACGCGTCCATCGAGTCGTTGGTGGTGCCAGTCTTGCCGAAGATGTCCGGACGCTTGAGCGTCGCCTGCGCTCGGGCTGCGGTGCCAGAGCGGGCAACCTCCTGGAGGAGCGTATCCATCACGAAAGCATTGCGCGCCTCGAGCGTGCGCATCGACTCGTCGAGGACGGGAGCACGGGTCTCGCTGAGCACGCGGCCCCGGCTGTCGGAGATCTTCGAAATCAGCATCGGAGGCACGAGGTAACCGCCGTTTGCGAAGACGCCGTAAGCGCTGGCCATCTGCAGCGGGGTCACCGAGCCGGCACCCAGAGCCATGGTCAGGTAGGCCGGATGCTTCTCTTCCTCGAACCCAAAGCGTGTGATCCACTGCTGTGCAAAGGCCAATCCCGTGGACTGCAGGACGCGGATGGACACCATGTTCTTGGATTTCGCCAAACCTGTGCGCAACGTCATCGGCCCATCGAACTTGCCGTCGTAATTCTTCGGCTCCCAGGGCTGGCTGCCCGTGGTGCCAGCGTCGAAGAACAATGGCGCGTCATTGACGACCGTCGCAGGCGTGAATCCCTTTTCGAGAGCCGCCGAGTAGATGAACGGCTTGAAGCTCGAGCCGGGCTGACGCCAGGCCTGCGTCACGTGATTGAACTTGCCGTTGTCGTGGTCGAAGCCACCGACCAGGGCGCGGATGGCGCCGGTTCGGGGATCCAGCGCGACAAAGGCCCCCTCCACCTCGGGGACCTGGGTCAGCAGCCAGTCGCCCTTCGGGCTCTGCATCGCCCGGACGACCGCACCGCGGCGGATTTGCACGTTGGGAGCGGCCTTGTCGGCCAGCCCCGAGGTCACTGGGCGAAGTCCTTCGCCGGTGACCGTGATGGAGTCGCCCGACTGCAGGACGGCAACAACTTTTCTCGGCGAGGCCTCCAACACCACCGCCGCACGCAATTCGCCGTTGTCAGGGTGGTCGGTCAGCGCCTCGGCGATGCGAGCGTCCAATGCGGCGGCGTTTGAAGGCAGGTCGACGTAGGCCTCCGGACCGCGATAGACCTGGCGGCGTTCGAAGTCCATCAACCCCCGGCGCAGAGCGTGATAGGCCACGGTCTGATCGGCAGAATTGACCGTCAGCTGGACGTTGATCCCGCGTGTGTAGGTCTCGTCGCCATATTGCGCGAATACGAGTTGGCGCGCGGTCTCGGCGAGGTATTCGGCATGGACGGCCACTTCCGATGGCGTCCGATAACTGAGCTTCTGCGCGAGGGCCTCGTCGCGCTGCACATCGGTGATGAAGCCGTTCTCGAACATGCGCTCGACGATGTAGCGCTGGCGCACCGTCGCACGCTTCGGGTTGGACAAGGGGTTGTACGCCGATGGTGCCTTCGGCAAGCCCGCCAACATGGCGGCTTCCCCCACGGTGATGTCCTTCAGACTCTTGCCGAAATAGACTTCGCTGGCAGCGGCGAAGCCGTGCGCGCGGTGACCCAGGAAGATCTGATTCATGTACACCTCCAGGATCTGGTCCTTGGAGAGCAGCGATTCGATCTTGAAGGCGAGCAGGATCTCGTAGATCTTTCGAGTGAAGGTCTTTTCGGTCGACAGATAGAAGTTGCGCGCCAGTTGCATCGTGATCGTCGATGCTCCCTGGCTCTTGGCCTCCGCAAACTGGGCCAATCCTGCGCGCAATACCCCTTTGTAGTCCACGCCGCTGTGGTTGTAGAAATTGGCGTCCTCGATCGCAAGGACCGCCTCCTTCATCACTTTCGGAATCTCCCGTATCGGCACGAAAGTCCGGCGCTCTTCTCCAAACTCCCCGAGCAACGCTCCATCCGACGAGTACACACGAAGCGGCAGTTTGGGCCGGTAGTCCGTCAGGCTGCTGGTATCTGGCAGGTTGGGATACGCAACGGCAAGCGCCAACCCGACCACGAGCAGGATGGCAAACAACCCGGCAAACATGGTGCCCACGGCGATACCCAGGGCGTGCAGCACCCTCATGGGCCATGGGTTGCCCGAGGTCGTCGAGGGTGAAGCGTCGTCGCGAGTGGGCATGTGGTGACGTGTTGACGGGCATCCGACAACGCGTCGCTGATTATAGAAACTCGACGATCAGCGGTCGCCCTGCACAACGTACAACGTGAAACAAGCAATCCCGGCGTGGTCCGTGACATTCGTCACGCTGCGAATTTCAGCGCCAGGGCAATGGGTCCGAAGGTCATGGACGCGATCGAAATGACGCCTCTTTTGCAGCTTCTTCGGCGCGTCGGTGACGAACAACGAGCAGACACTTGGATCAGCCGTTTTGCTTGGGATCACAAGGGCTTTACTGCTAGCATTCAAGTAACTTCTTAACAATCCCGCGCCCGAGTGGTCGCGAGGGGAGTGAGGTATCCGTGAGCTTTCTCGACCGAATTCTGGGTCGTCAACATCCGCCCGTCATCGGGCTCGACATCAGTTCTTCCAGCGTCAAGCTGGTCGAACTCGGCCAGAACGCGTCGGGCGAATTTGTGCTCGAACGTTTTGGCTCCGAGCCCTTCGAGAAGGGGTGGATCACCGACGGCCAGATCGAAAAATTCGACGAGGTGGCCGAAGCGGTCAAGCGTGTGGTGTCTCGCAGCGGCTCGCGTACCAAGCACGTCGCCATGGCCATGCCGCAGTCGGCCGTCATCACCAAGAAGATCATGTTGCCGGCCGGCCTTCGCGAAGAAGAGATGGAATTGCAGGTCGAATCCGAGGCCAATCAATACATTCCGTTCTCGCTCGACGAAGTCAGTCTGGACTTCTGCGTGATCGGGCCGAGTTCCGCCTCCGCCGGTGACGTCGAAGTGCTGATCGCGGCCTCGCGCAAGGACCGCGTACAGGATCGCCAGGGACTGGCCGAGGCCGCCGGGCTGAAGCCGGTGGTGCTCGACATCGAATCCCACGCTTCGCGTTTGGCTATGAGCCGTGTGGTTGCTGCACTGCCGAACGAGGGCAAGGACGCACTCGTGGCGCTGTTCGAGATTGGCGCCGACACCACGAGCTTGAAGGTCCTTCGCGACGAAGAGATGCTGTACGACCGCGATCAGGCATTCGGCGGTTCGCAACTGACCCAACTCATCTCTCGCCAGTACGGCTTCTCGTTCGAGGAAGCCGAGCAGAAGAAGCTCGCCGGCGACCTGCCCGAAGACTACGAGAGTGCCATCCTGGTGCCCTTCGTGGACAGCCTGTCGCAGGAAATCGGGCGTGCGCTCCAGTATTTCTTCACCAGCACGCCGCACCACAAGGTGCATTACGTCATGTTGGCAGGGGGGACGGCCACGCTGCCCGGCCTGAAAGACCGGGTCACGGAGCTCACCGGGTTCGCGTCGATGGTCGTCAATCCATTCGATCAAATGCAGCTCGGGTCTGCCGTGCGTGAAAGCCGGGTGCGCCGCGAGGCGCCGTCGTATCTCACCGCCTGCGGCCTGGCGATGCGGAGGTTCGTGCAGTGATTCTCATCAACCTGCTGCCGCACCGCGAAGAAAAGCGGCGGCAACGCAAGCGCGCGTTTTTCGTCGGACTTGTCGCCAGTGCCATTGTCGGGTTGGCCGTGGTGCTTGTCTGGTTCACCGTGCTGAGCCAGATGACGGCTGCGCAGCAGGCACGCAACGACTTTCTGAAGACCGAGATTGCCCGTCTCGAGAACCAGATCAAGGACATCGCCACGTTGCGCGGCGAGATCGACGCCCTCAAGGCGCGCCAGAAAGCGGTGGAAGACTTGCAGACCGACCGCAACACGCCCGTCTATCTGCTCGACGAACTCGTCAAGCAGGCACCCGAAGGTGTCTATCTGACGGCCATCCGCCAGTCGGGGCAACTGATCTCGGTGAATGGCGTGGCGCAGACCAACGAGCGCGTCTCGGAATTCCTGCGCAACACCTCTTACAACTCGGACTGGCTCGAACGTCCCGAACTGGTCGAGATCAAGGCCGCCAATTTGACGACGGCAGGACGCGAGCAACGCCGACTGTTCGAGTTTTCGATGCGGCTCACGCTGAAGCGTGCCCCGGCGCCGGCGTCTGCGGCGTCTGCGCCGGCCGCTGCCGCAAAGAAAGCTTCGTGAGGTTGTGATGGCTGGCAAGAATACCTCTCCGATGACTCTCGACGTGGCGAGCCGCTTCGAAGGCGCCGTGCTCCAGTTCAAGGGCCTGAATCGAAGCGATCCTGGTCAATGGCCGATCCTGCCGCGCGCCGCGGCATGGCTGGCCGTGGTTGCACTGGCGGTGCTCGCCGGGTGGGTCCTGGTACTTTCGAACGCCGCGGACGAGCTCCAGGCCGAGCGCGACCGTGAGCCGACGCTGAAGCAGGACTACCGATCCAAGCTGGCGCAGGCTGTCAACCTCACCGAATTGCGCAAACAGAAGTTGCAGGTCCAGGAATATGTGACCCAACTCGAGAAGCAACTGCCCGGCAAGGCCGAGATGGACGCACTCCTCTCCGACATCAATCAGGCCGGCCTGGGTCGCGGGCTTCTCTTCGAGCTGTTCCGTCCAGGGCAGGTGGAGGTCAAGGATTACTACGCGGAGCTGCCCATCGCGATCCGCGTGACCGGCCGCTACCACGACATCGGCTCGTTCGCCGCCGATGTGGCGAACCTCTCACGCATCGTGACGCTTCACAACCTGAACATCGGGCCGGCATCGGCCAAGGATGCGAGCGGGCTGCTTTCCATGGAAGCCACGGCCCGAACTTACCGCTATCTCGATTCGACGGAAGTCGCCGAGCAAAAGCGCGCCGCCGCCGACAAGGCCGCCAAAGCCAAGGGGGCAAAGAAATGATGCGCCTGAGGTACGCGGCGTTGGCCGCCGTCGCCGCTGCAACCGCATTGCTGGCGGGCTGCGGAAGCGAGAACGAGGAACTGCAGGGTTGGATGGAGCAGCAGCGGCGCGAGGTCAAACCCAGCGTCGAGCCGCTGCAGCCGCCGCGCAAGTTCAACCCCCAGCCCTATACGGGTCTGCAGGCGGTGGAACCGTTCAGCACGCAAAAGCTCACGGTCGCGCTCAAGCAGGAAGCGCGGCAACCGAATTCGCTGCTCTCTGGCGAGTTGAATCGCCGCAAGGAGCCGCTCGAGGCCTACCCGCTCGACAGCATGGGCATGGTAGGAAGTGTCGCCAAGCAAGGGCGTCCATTCGCATTGCTGCGTGTGGACAACCTGCTTTACCAGGTCAAGGTGGGTGACTACCTCGGCCAGAACTACGGTCGTATCACCAAGATCGACGAGACCCAGATCGTGTTGCGCGAAGTCGTGCAGGACGCCGCTGGAGAGTGGATCGAACGGTCCGCCAACCTGCAGCTCCAGGAGAAGGCACGATGACGAACACCCAGGAGAAATGCACCATGCATCAGTGGCGCGTTGGATTCGCCGCAATTGTCGCGGTGGCCGCGTTGTGCCTCGGGACCCCGACGTCGTCGCAAGCGCAGACGTCGATCCAGTCGATCACGAGCACGCAGCAGGCGGGCTCGGAGGTCGTGCGCATCGAGTTGAACGAACCCCTCAAGGCCATCCCCGGCGGGTTCTCCGTACAGACGCCGCCGCGGGTGGCGCTCGACCTGCCTGGCGTGGTCAACGCGCTTGGGCGCAACACGGTCGAGATCAACCAGGGCAACCTGCGCTCGGTGAGCGTGGCGCAAGGCGGTGACCGCACGCGCCTTGTCATGAACCTGAAGCAGCCCGCGAACTTCCGCGCGCAGCTGGACGGCAAGGCGCTCGTCGTCGTGCTCGACGCCGGCGGCGCCGCACCCGCTGCCACAGCGGAGGCGACGCGCTTTGCTGCACCCTTGAATTCGGAGTCGCTGGCGCTGCGCGACGTCGACTTCCGCCGCGGCCCCGATGGCGCCGGCCGCGTCGTCGTCAATCTGGCGAATACGCAGGTGGGCGTCGACATCCGCCAGCAGGGTCAGAGCCTGGTGGTGGAGTTCCTGCGGTCCACACTGCCTGACAGCCTGCGCCGTCGTCTCGACGTGGCCGATTTCGGCACGCCGGTGCAGACGATCTCCACGTTCCAAAGCGGCGACAAGGTTCGCATGGTGGTCGAGCCGCGCGGATCCTGGGAACACAGCGCCTATCAGGCGGACAACCAGTTCGTCCTCGAGGTGCGACCGGTCAAGATCGACCCGAACAAGCTGACGCAGGGCCCTGGATTCCAGGGCGAGAAGCTGTCGTTGAATTTCCAGAATATCGAGGTCCGTGCGCTGTTGCAGGTGATCGCCGACTTCACCAACTTCAACGTCGTGACCAGCGACACCGTCACGGGCAACGTGACGCTGCGCCTGAAGGATGTGCCATGGGACCAGGCACTCGACATCATTCTGCAGAGCAAGGGCCTTGGCGTGCGCAAGACCGGCAATGTGCTGTGGATCGCTCCCAAGGATGAACTCAACGCCAAGGAGCAGGTCGAGCTCGAAGCGAAGAAGAAGCTTGCCGAGCTCGAGCCGCTGCGCACGCAGTCGTTCCAGTTGAACTACACGAAGTCCGAAGAAGTGGCCAAGGGCCTGACGGGCGTCGCACTCAGCGGTTCGTCGAGTGCCGGTGGATCGGGCACGCAGGCCACACGCATCCTGTCGCCGCGCGGCAGCGTCATCTTCGAGCAGCGCACGAACCAACTCTTCGTGACCGACATTCCGAGCAAGCTCGAGGAGATTCAGGCGCTGATCAGCAAGATCGATGTGCCCGTGCGGCAGGTACTGATCGAGGCCCGAATCGTGGAGGCCGACGACAAGTTCGGCCGTTCGCTCGGGGTCAAGCTCGGCGTGGCCGACACACGTGTCGCCGGTGGTCTGCCTAACAATGGCGTCACCATTGGTGGCAATTACGCCGCGATCGGTGCACAGACCGGCCTGACCTCGTCGGTCGACTTCGGCAACTCGCAGTTCATCAATCTGCCTGCCAACACAAGTGCCTTCGGCGGCAACAGTGCCGCGACCTTTGCGCTGTCGTTGTTCGGTGCGTCGGCCAGCCGCTTCTTGAACCTCGAGCTGTCTGCGCTCGAAGCCGAAGGCAAGGGCAAGATCGTCTCCAGCCCGCGGGTCATCACAGCCGACCAGGTGAAGGCACTGATCGAGCAGGGCGAAGAGCTGCCCTACCAGGCGGCAACGTCCAGCGGTGCCACGAACGTGCAGTTCCGCAAGGCGAACCTCAAGCTCGAGGTCGTGCCGCAGATCACGCCCGAGGGCAACGTGATCCTGGACGTCGACGTCAACAAGGACAGCGTTGGTCGGGCCACGGTGGCCGGCTTCGCGATCGACACCAAGCACGTGAAGACGCAAGTGCTCGTCGAGAACGGCGGCACGGTCGTCATCGGCGGCATCTACACGCAGACCGAGCGCGACGAGGTCAACCAGGTGCCGGTGTTGGGCGACATCCCGTATGTCGGCAACCTGTTCAAGAACAAGCAGCGGATCTACAACAAGACCGAATTGCTCGTGTTCATCACGCCGAAGATCGTGACCGACCGGTCGGCGGCTCGTTGATTC
>JAHECD010000088.1 GCA_024641945.1 Rubrivivax sp.
GCTGGACGAGCCGTCGGAGGGCATCATGCCGCTGCTGGTGCACGAGATGTTCGAGCTCTTCCAGCGCATGAAGCAGCAGGGCACGACGATCCTGCTGGTCGAGCAGAACGTCGAGCGCGCGTTGCAGATCTCCGACCGCGCATACATCCTCGACCAGGGGCGCATCGTGCACGAAGGCGACGCCGAGGCGCTGCTCGCCGACCGCGAGATCCAGGACCGGTACTGCGCGGTTTGACGCGACAGCCCGGGATCGAAGGGACACGCCGGGAAGTCGGCTGCAAATCGCGAACAACCCCGTTGTTCTTTTTCGTGCGTTGAATCCACTTCAAGGCCAGCACCGCCTCCTGCACAAGCCCGGCGGTCGCGCGGGAGCCACCGCTGAACGGCGGGGGTTTGCCGCCACGCCGTGTGGCGGCCGGCGTGTCGTTGTCGTGCCAAAGGCGAACCGACCCGGTGTCTCGGCTTGGCGGCCATTCACGATCGCCCTCGCGGCACTCCATCCATCGCCGCCGGCAAGGCTCCATTGCCGCGCGCAGCGCCGTCCGCGGCCCGCATCGACACCAGCGAGGAATCACGCTCGAGCGTCCAGTCGCAGCGATCGCGTCCCGGGCGTGGACCAGTCACTTTGGATGGTGGTTATTGATCCGGCATCAACGACCCTGAATCAATCCGCATATCGAACCGGACCGTGCTGGAAGTAGTTTCGTATCCGCTCGGGCTGACGTTGCATGCTGCGCAAGTGCCGTGCGGTTGCCTTGACGAGTTGCAGCTTCGTACGCGCCGGGGTCAGGGTCGTGACGCCTTGTTTGATGTCGGCGTTGGCCATCTCGTCGGGGTTGAGTTCGGGGCTGTAGCTGGGTAGGTAGACCACCTCGATCGCATCGGCGTGCTCGGCCAACCAGGTCTTGACGGGCTTGGCGTGATGCACCCGCAGGTTGTCCAGAATCAGGAACAGCTTCTTGGTCGCACCCTTGATCAGACGGCGCAAGAAGTCGATCAGGATGCCTGTATTGAGCACGCTGCCGAAGATGCGCCAGCGCATCTGCCCTTTGTTGGTCACGGTGTAGATCACTGACAGGCCGTGGCGCTTGCTGTTGACCCGGATCACCGGCGTGTGGCCCATGGGTGCGAAGCCGCGATCGCGCGCCTCGTTGCTGCGCAGCCCGCTCTCGTCGCCCTGATGAATGTCCGCACCCTCGGCCTTTGCGGCGTTAAGCCCCAGCGCGACAGGTTCAGCCACATCGTGCGCACCGGCCGGCGAACGCGCCTACAAGAATGTCCGGGTCGCGGACCGGCAGAAAGCGGATGGAGGGCGCACCCCTTCGCGCCCACCCCTCGCAGAGCCCCGGGCAGGCACTCCCGCGTCATCGCTCCACGCCCGGTGCGGCACGCTCTGGCTAATACTGCCCTGCCCGTATATTGCCCAGAACGTAGCGGAAATACGGGCTCGTCTCGTCCTTCGCCGTGCCGGTCTGGTTGCTGCCCGGGCGGATCTTGCCGGCGAACCAGTCGCTGACGATCTGCGCCTGCTGCTCGAGGTTGAATTCGCCGTAGCGTCCACCGGCGGGCGGGTAGTCGTAGGGGCTGCTGCCCGTTGCCTCGCAAACCTTGCTCGCCAAGGCATCGGCCATCAGGTCCAGGCTCATCGGCGTGTGCGCGATTTGCCAAGCATGCACGAGTTCGTGGATGAAGGTCTCGCCGTAGACCCGCATACCCGAGGCAACGTCGTACTGGCGCGGGTCGTCGTAGGCATCGGCACCCATGTTCAGAGTGATCTTGCCGTCGAAGCGCGGGAACGTGAACGCGCGGCTACCGCCGCCGATGGTGTCCGTCAGCACGATGCGGTCGCGCGGTGGCAGCGTACCGGAGAAGACCTGCTCGTTGGCCCAGTCGTACTCCTGGACGCTCAGTTCGCGCGTGCGGCTGCCCGCCGAAGCGATGCCTTCGGCCGCCAGCGCCAACAGCGTGTTCGACGGGCCGGCTAGCCACAGCATGCCCTCGACCACCCGTGCACCGGGCACGAGCGAGCCGGTCGAGATAAGCGAGCCGACCTCGACGCCGACGAAGACCACCAGCCCCACCGCGGCGCCCACCGGCGACGAGCCGATCAGCCAGCGCGCGACGACGCTCAACGCGCTCTCGACGGCCGAGCCGATGTCGCTCGAATATGCCGTGGACGCCTCGAACGTGCCATGCGCGAAGTCGTCGAAGTTCGCCGCGATGACCGCGCTCGGCGGAGATCGCTCGTCCCAGTCGTGGTCGCGCGAGCCGCCGGTGAAGGTGCCGCCTACGTGGCCGGTGTGCGAGAACGCGACCGCGCGCCCGCCAGTGCTGCGCAGCATGCCGGTGATGCCGAAGTCGTAGCCGTCGGCGCCGCTGTCGTGCGCATGGCCCTTCCATTGCGTCGTGCCGTCGCCGTGGATCGTCACGTCGACGCTGCCGCCGAGTGCCGCGAGGCCGCCGCTGCGGATCTGATCGTGGAAGGTCGCGATCTTCTCGTAGAAGAACGCGTCGCGGAGTGCACCGTCGAGGCTCGTCCACCACAGCTCCATCGAGGTCGGCACGCGCGAGACGGCAGCGAACCGGCTCGACGGCGCGGCACTTCCGGCGGGCGCGAGTTCGTAGCGCGTCCACTGCCCGCCTTCGTACCAGAACGCGTCCTGCACCGAGCCATTCGGCGCCACCCACCACAGCTCCATCGTGTTCGGCTGGCGCGAGAGCGCGCGGATGCCGCTGACCGCCGCCGCGCTGCCGACCGGCGCGAGCTCGAAGCGCGTCCACTGCCCGCCCTCGTACCAGAACGCGTCCTGCACCGAGCCGTTCGGCGCCACCCACCACAGCTCCATCGTGTTCGGCTGGCGCGAGACCGCGGTGATGCCGCCGAGCCCGGCGCTGCCGGGAGGTGCGAGCTCGAAGCGCGTCCACTGCCCGCCCTCGTACCAGAACGCGTCCTGCACAGAGCCGTTCGGTGCAACCCACCACAGCTCCATCGTGTTCGGCTGGCGCGAAAGCACAGTGATCGGCCCGGCCGCGCTGCTCGCCGGCGCGATCTGGTATCGCGTCCACTGCCCGCCCTCGTACCAGAACGCCGCTTCGACGGAGCCTTCCGGACCGACCCACCAGACCTCCGTGCTGTTGGGCAAACGCGAGACCGCGGCGACGCCGCTGCTGGGCCGCGCGCTGCCGGCCGGTGCGAGTTGGTAGCGCGTCCACGCGCTGCCCTCGTACCAGAAGGCGGCTTCTACCGCGCCGTCGCGGCCGATCCACCAGAGCTCCATGCTGTTCGGGATGCGCGAGACGGCCTTGATGCCCCCGCCCGGTGCGGCACTGGCCAGGGGCGCGAGCTGGTAGCGCTTCCAGCTGTCGCCCGCGTACCAGTACGCCGCCTCGACCGACCCGCCGCCGGTGATCCACCAAACCTCCATGCTTGTGGGAATGCGCGAGAGCGCGGTGATGCCGCTTGTGCGCGACGCGCCGTGGCGCCCCGCGAGCGACAAACTGCCCCACCCGGGGACGATGGCGTCCTTCACCTCGTCGGTGTAGAGGAACGCGTCCTTCACGCCGCCGTCGGGTGCGATCCACCACAGCTCCATCGCGTGGGGCACGCGCGAGACCGCGTCGATGCCGGCGCCGGCCGTGGCGCTGCCGGCCGGCGCGAGCTCGAATCGCGTCCACTGCCCGCCCTCGTACCAGAACGCGTCCTGCACCGAGCCGTTCGGCGCGATCCACCACAGCTCCATGCTGGTGGGGATGCGCGAGACGGCCGTGATGCTGCCCGGCGCTGCGCTGCCGGCCGGCGCGAGCTCGAATCGCGTCCACTGCCTGCCCTCGTACCAGAACGCGTCCTGCACCGAGCCGTTCGGCGCGATCCACCACAGCTCCATGCTGGTGGGGATGCGCGAGACGGCCGTGATGCCGCCGGGTGCGGCGCTGCCGGACGGCGCGAGCTCGAATCGCGTCCACTGCCCGCCCTCGTACCAGAACGCGTCCTGCACAGAGCCGTTCGGTGCAACCCACCACAGCTCCATCGTGTTCGACTGGCGCGAGACGGCGGAGATCGGCCCCGCCGCGCTGCCGGCTGGCGCGATCTGGTAGCGCGTCCACGCGCCGCCCTCGTGCCAGAACGAGGCCTCGACCGAGCCTTCCGGACCGAGCCACCAGACCTCCATGCTGTTGGGCACGCGTGAGACTGCGGCGACGCTGCTGGTAGGCCGCGCGCTGCCGGCCGGAGCGAGCTGGTAGCGCGTCCACGCGCCGCCCTCGTACCAGCGGGCAGCCTCGACGGCGCCGTCCGGCCCGATCCACCACAGCTCCATGCTGGTCGGAATGCGCGAGACGGCGCAGACGCCGCCGCCTGGGGCGGCGCTGCCGGGCGGTGCGAGCTGGTAGCGCTTCCAGCCGTCGCCTTCGTCTTCGTACCAGCACGCCGCTTCCACGGAGCCAGCATTGCCGGTCCACCACAGTTCCATGCTGGTAGGGACGCGGCTCATGGCCGCCACGCGGCCCTGCAGAGATGCACTGCCGGCCAGGGCCAGCTCAAATGAATTCCATGACGATGCCATAAAGGATGCTCCTTCGTAATGCCGATGGCGCCCACGGCCGATCGCACGAGTGGTTGCCTCGCCGGCAACGCGATGGGCTCGTCGCCGACCCAGACAAGTTGCGCGCCGCCCCGCTGCTTCACATCCCACGCCTTATGGACGTCTCAACGCCCCGGCGTAGTACTTCGTCGACTCTTCGATCACAGGTTCGTTGATGCCTGATCAATAGTGCGGCAACTCTGAACGCCGGATCGACAGCACATGCGTCGTGGGGTTCGGCTTTGAAGCCCGGCGCGCATGTTGGCGGGCACGTCGTTAAGGTACGTGTCGTGCCGCCATCAGGCAGGACGTGCACGCGGCGGCATGCACCCAACGTTGGCGTTGCATGGGTGCCGCGCCGAACCCGCTGCCGTAGAGCGTCGGCCCGTAGCGCCACATCTGCAGTGCGATACGTGCAGCCTCGGGGTGGCCGCGGTCAGCCAGGGCCGACAGCGCGTCGTACGCTTCGCGCCAGTGATTCCTTTCGTAGGACACCATGGCGTCGCCGAAGGCCATGTCATCCGTGTCTGCGGCAAAAGTCGGTGGGGCGTGGGTGGTGCCAAGGGCCAGTACCAGCACGGCCATGGGTGGCCAGAGGCTTCCCGACCGGTAGTGGACAGGTCGCTTCATATGCTTCTCCTTTCGCGGTCACGCTGCGGGCGCGACGCTTTGCTGCAATGGCTCCACGGCCTGTTCCCGTGGCTGCTCGCCGAACAGCGCGGCCGCGCCGAGCAGGCCGGTGACCACGATGCAGGCCAGCAGAAGCAGCACTGCCGGGGCGGCGGATGCTTCTTCCTCGGTCTGCAGGCGGTCACGGCGGGATCTGCGGGTGGTATTCATGGTGGGCTCCCTGTCGGTGCGATGACACCTGTCAGAAGGTGGGCGGTTGCTCTTCGATCGGCGCGTCCCGCTTGGCTGCATAGAGGTCATCATCGGCCGGTGTTGCAGCTGTGGCCGGTGCAGGCGCCGTTGCGGCGACGACAGCCTGCGGCAGCGGAATCGACACGCCTTGACGACCCATGGCGCGTGGCGTCGGGCTGAAATCCACAGGGCGTGTGCCGCCGGCAAGATCGAAGAGTTCGAATGCCGCAACGACGCCGACGACCAATGGCAATACGACCCAAAAGGTCGTGCGCCCTTCGGTGGCGCTGAACGTGTCGATCAGGTTCATGTGACGTCTCCCGTTCCGGATGAAATGGATGGCCGTCGTTGCCGGCGGCGCGATGCCGGGATGCCTTCGCCATCGTGTGGCAGCGCTGATCCCGTTCGTTGGAGATTAGGGCGCGCTGCGGGCCGTGACATCCGCAACCTGGGGGGCATCCATCTATGCCGGAAGGCATAGTCGCAGGGCTGCGCGCCTACGATTCCCCCAGACCCAGCGCGCGGGCGTGCACGACAGCTTCGGTGCGATTGCGCGCGCGCAAGGCCCGCAGCAATGCAGCGACGTGAAGCTTGACGGTGCCTTCGGTCAACCCGAGGTGCCGGGCGATCATCTTGTTGGACGCACCCTTCTGGAGCAGCGCGAGCACGTCGAGCTGCCGCGCAGTGAGAGAAGGCGTCGTTCCGTTGGAGATAGGCGCAGCGGGCGTTTCGTGCGCATCGACGTGCAGCGCCAGCACGGCGTGTGACGGCATATGGACGCGGCCGGAAAGCACGGCACGCAGGGCGACCATCAGAGTTTCCGCGGGTTCGGTCTTTGGCACGAAGCCACCCGCGCCAGCCTCCAGCGCTGCGCGCGCCGTGCCGGGGTCGGACTGCCCGGAAACCACGATCAGCGGTAGCGTCGGATGTCTAGCATGCAGCCGGCGCACGCCGCTCATGCCGTTCATGCCCGGCATGTTCAAGTCGACCAGCGCGATGTCGAGCGCCGAATCGTCCGCCATGGCGAGCAGGCTGTCGTGATCGGTCGCTTCGACGAAGGTGAGATCCTCGGCAAAGCCGGCCAGCGCCTGCGCCAGGGCATCGCGCACCATCGGGTGATCGTCCGCGATGAGAATCCTCATGCCGGTTCTCCGGGGATACACGGGGAGGTTTGACATAGCGCGGATGAGAGCCAGCTGCGCAGGCGCGCTGCAGGCACGGGCTTCGACAGCCACGGCAGCGTGCTTTGCGTCAACGCACGCAGGCGCTCGGGTGTCGCATCGCCGGTGACCACGAGTGCCGGTACCGGCCGGCCACCGAACCCGGCCTGCAGTTGCCCTATGGCCTCGAGCCCCGTGTGACCCTGCGGGAGCCGAAAGTCGGCAACGATAGCCTCGACGTGCGGGCGACCCAGCGATTGCCAGTGTCCGAGCACCTCGGCACCGGTGGCACCCTCGACGAAACGGCACTGCCAGCCGGACAGCAGCGTGCGCATGGCCATGCGCACGTCCGGATCGTCCTCGACGACGGCGACCCAGCGGCCGGGCGGCAACGGGTCGACCTCTGGCGCCGGCATGGCCCGGGCCGCCGCGGCGGTGGCAGGCAGCGTCAGCGAGAAGCGGGTTCCGCGCCCTGGTCGCGAGTCCATGGCGACTTCCACGCCGAGCAGGTGCGAGAGGCGACGCACGATGGACAATCCCAGACCCAACCCCATCGCGCCGCCGCACGGCTCGTGGCCCAACCGATAGAACTCGTCGAAGACGCGTTCCTGTTCGGATTCGGGAATGCCACAGCCGGTGTCACGCACCTCGACGAGCCAACAACACATCGTGCCGCGCCCACGGCGCAGCCGCCAGCTCAGCAGCACTCCACCCGAGCTCGTGTACTGAACCGCATTGGCGAGAAGGTTGCGCATGATGCGTTCGACCAGAACGGGGTCGCTGCGCGCCTGCAGACCTTGCGAATCGGGTACACCATGAATTGCCAGTCGCAATCCCTTGCGCTCGGCCAGGGGCCCGAACTCGTCACCGAGCCGGCGCAGCACGTGCGTGAGATCGAACGCGTCGACCTGCGGCACGACGACCCCGGCATCCATGCGGGACACGTCGAGCAACGCGCCGAGCATGGTCTGCAGCGCGGTCAATGACTCGCCCATTCGTTGCAGCGTGTCGCGCGCCGGTGAGCCCGTGCCGTCGCGGGCGATCGAGCCCAGGTACAGCCCAAGGGCGTGGATGGGTTGACGAAGGTCATGGCTGGCCGCGGCGAGGAAGCGTGACTTGGCCGAGTTGGCCGCCTGTGCGGCGTCGCGAGCCACGCGCATGTCGTCGAGCGCCTGGCGCAGGTCACTGCTCTTGCGCGCCACGCGCTCCTCCAGGCCGGTGTTCAGGGTCTCGAGGTCGCGCGTGGCGCGGACGAAGCCGTCGATCAGCATCCAGAACGCCAGCACGATGAAGGGCAAGCCTGCGTAGGGCGTCAGGTACACCGGGTTGTTGTCGAGCCCGTTGTGCGACACCCACCAGTCGCGCACACCGAAGGAGAAGGACAACGCCGCAGCCGCCAGCAGCAGCAGACTCGTCGTATCCCGGTGGCGCCAGGCGTGCAGGCTGACGCCGGTGAGACCGACGGCAACGATGCCGATGCACGCGAGCAGCCAGGCTTCGGTCACCGAAACGAGGGCGCCGAACGAATCGGCCGCGTACAGCACGCCCGGAGCCAAGAGCGCAAACGCCCATACGGCCCGGTCGAAATGGCGCCATCGCCGGCCAGCGAAGCGGACGCAGAAGATGACCAGCATGCACACGAAGAACGAATAGAGCGCCGTCCACCACACGGTGTGGTGGACCCCTTGCAACGGCGAGGTCGGCAATACCGACCACCCGCTGTGGATGCCCCAGCCCAGAGCGCCGATGCCGAAGTAGCCGTACAGCGTCTCCTCGCGCCGTCGCGCCCAGAGCACGAGGACACACAGAGCGAGACTGGCGATGATCGTCGCCACCAGCGCGGGGCCGATCACCGCACCGAGCACCCGGTCGTCGAAGGCCTGTTCGACTTCGTCGGCCGGGCCGATCATCAGTGGCGAAATGCTGAGCGCCTGGTTGCCCGCCGCCTGGATCTCGATCTCGTTGTCGCCCGGGCGGATGAACGCGTCGGGCACGCGCAGCCAGCGCATTCGTCGCAGGCTGCGCGGACGAGGTGACCGGGCCTTGTCGAGCTGATCCTCGAGCACGTGGCCATTGAGGGTGATGCGCGAATGGGCTTGCAGACCCGGCAGATAGATCGCCAGATCGTGGTCCGCCGTACCCAGGTGGGCCTGCAGCCGGAGATGCAGCGTCACCGGCGGTTGCGCACCCTTGGCCAGCCATGCCTCGGCGGGCAGGACGACCGGCGTGACGACGCCGCGCTCGTCGATGCGCGTGGCCTCCCGCAAGGTCACGATGGCGGCGCACGCTTCTTGGCCGGCCAGGGCCTGCAGCCATGCAAGCACGCAGGCCGCGACGAGTCGACGTGTCGTGAGGCAACGGCGACTGGCTGCGGACAACGGGTTGGCGCTCTGCATGCACTCGCACGAGGAAAACAACCGACCGTACGTGCGAGCGGCGTGGCCGGCGCCCCCTGCGGACGGGGTGACAGCCGCCGATTGATCACGTATGGTGAGGCGGATGAAGCGTTCGTCCGAACTCGCCGGGCTTCGTGCGCTGGGCAGTATGGGGCTGCCTGCCGAGATCTTCATCCCGGCGCTGCTGGAGATGCTGCACGGCATCATTCCCTCTCTCAGAAACCTGTTCGATTGGGTCGACACGAGCGGCAATCTTGTCCGCTACTACTTCGAGGGCCCGATCGACCACGCGATCGCGTCGCACTATTTCGAGGAGTTCCACAATCGGCGCGAAGGTGAGGTGATGCCGACCTTCCGCCAAGCCGTGAATGGCCGTTCGGTGATCCGCAGCGCGCAGGAACTGGAGAACCCCGCCTTCTTCAAGTCCGCGCTGTACAACGAAATCTGGCGGCCGCAGGGGCTTCGCACGCGGCTAGAAGCCGTGGTCAGGGGTTGTGCCGGGCAGCCGCTCGGATCGCTGGTGCTGTACCGCGGCGAAGGCGACCGCAGCTTCACGCGCGACGACGAGGCGCTGCTCGAGCAGGTCGCGCGTTATGTGGCGCGCGGCCTCGAGGTCCCGACGGCCGGGCTGGTGGCCAACCGTTTCGTCGACCGGCGCGACCGCCGCGCCATGCTCAGCCTCGGCCGCGACGGCCAGCTTCTTCACCTGTCACCGAATGCATTGAAGATCCTGCTGCTGTCCCATGGTGGTGTCACGCCGGAGAACGCGAGCCGCGCACCCCGGCGCGAGGACTTCCCCACGCTGTCGATGCTCTGGCATCACCATGTGCGCTCGCCCGGACTGAGTCAGGAGAACGTCACGTTGACGGTGGAGAACGCCTGGGGCCGGTTTGTCTACGAGAGTGCGCCGCTCGCCGCACTGACATCCGACGCGCCCGCACTCATCCACGTCAATATCCACCAGCAGGAACCGCAGGGCGTGAGCGTGCGGCGTGCGATCGACGGCCTGCCGCTGTCGCCGGCGCAGCGCGAGGTATGCGCCTTGCTGCACGTGGGCCGCTCGGCGGCCGAGATCGCTGCGTCGCTTTCGATTGCACCATCGACCGTCGCCGACCATGTGAAGAAGATCTATGCGCGGCTGGACGTTCATTCGGTGCACGAGCTGTCTGACCGCATCAGCCAGCGCATCGGGTAGCCCACCGCACGTCGGCAGGGCCAGCGCATCTCCGACCTGGTGCACGCAGCCAACGTCCGCGCGATGCACGGCTGCATGCGATCGATCGGATGCGTGGGCCGGTGCCGGTCAGGGCCGTGCGCGCGCGAAGTCCCCTTCGGCCTGCACATCGGGCTGCCATGGTGGCGGCTGCCACGGCCGGCCCTCTTGGGCGAGCAGGGCCTTCAGGGCGCGCAGCCGCTCGCGCCCGGTCTGCGCCAGGTGGGCCGACACGGCGTCGCGGTCGGGCCAGGATGCCAGCGAGTCGGACCACAGTGCACGCCCGGCGAGAAAACCCGCCGCACCGGCCCGAGCGGCGTGGCCGACCACACGCTCGAAGGCGCCTGCGGCCGCGCCCGCGGACAGCATCACCCAGGGCCGGTCGCCGCAGGCGGCGTGCAACGCGGCAAAGGCCCGGGCGCAGGCCTGCGAGCCCGGGGCGTCGAGCGCGGGCACCTGCTCCGCCGGCAACGGGCTCTCGAGCTTGAAGAGATCGACCTGGTAGCGCGGGTCGGCAAAGACCTGCACGCTTTCGAGCACGTCGTCGGCACGCTTGAACGGGTCTTCGCGATAGGCGTCGCCGTCGTCGGACTCGAGCGGGTAGAGCAGCAGCTCCAGCACGAACGGCAGCTCGCGGCGTGCGCAGTCCTCGCCCACGCGCTGCACGAAGGCCTGCTGGTGTTCGCGCACCGATGCGGCGGCACGCGGGTGGTACCACGCCAGCAGCTTGACCGCGTCGCCACCCAGTGCGGCGATCTTGTCGACGCTCCAGTCGGCGATGCAGGCCGAGCGCCGGTCGCCCGTCGTGCGGTGGTCTTCCAGTGTCAGCAGCAACCCGGCCGCGGGATTCAGCACGTCGGCCACGGCGGGGTAGCCCCAGTTCGGGTCGACGAGCATGGCGCTGGCTTCGCCGGCAAAGCCCGTTGCCAGCGCACGCTTGACGGCCATCACCTCGGCAAACGGCACCGCGTCGGGGGTGGTGCCGAGCGCGCGAGCGAGCTGCGCAAAGATCGGCGGGCGCTGGTCGATCGCCACCATCGAGAAAAAGCCATCGGCGTCCGCCAGGCGGCGCAGGCGCCAGCGCTTGCCGGCGGTCGAGATTCGGGTCATGTCGGGTGCTCCACAAAGTTGTCCAGCTGCTTGCGTGACGGCAGGTTGCCGAGGCAGGCCAGCGCGGCCGCCGCCATCGCGCGGCGCACGGCGGCCTCGGGGGGCAGGCCTTCGGCCAGCGAGAGCAGCAGCACGCCGTGCATCACGTCCCCCGCGCCATTGGTGTCCACGGCCTTCACCGCCGGCGCCGGCAGGTGGTGCAACGTGCCGTCCGGGCGCCGCCAGAGGGCACCGTTCGCACCGAGGGTCACGAGGAGCTCGGCCCGCGGTGCTTCCAGGGCCACGGCCGACAGCATCGCAGCCGGCACGTCGGTTGCGTCGGTGCATGCGTCGGCATCTGTGTCGGCTTTTGAATCATGGGCGTGCACGCCGGCCCAGGCCATCAACCCGCCGCGCGAGAACACACACCAGCCTGCCAGCGGTACGAGCGCGCGCAGGGTGTCGCGCGACGCCACTTCGGCGTCGAGCATCGACGGCACGCCCAGCGCATGCGCGTGGGCCAGCGCCGCCTGCGCCGCGTCGGGCCAGCGCGGATCGGCCAGCACGCCGGCGCAGGCCGGCGCCATCGTTGGCACGGGCGCACGAACGAGCGCGTCGCCACGAAAGTTGTGGACCTGGCGCTCGCCAGTCGCATCGACCAGCACCGCGGAGACACTCGTGCGCGCACCGGCGACCCGTTCGACGTCGAGCCCGCGTGTGCGCAGCGCCTGCTGCAGCTGGTCACCGGCGGCATCGTCGCCCACGGCGCTGACGAGCCGCACGTGCAGGCCGAACGCCGGTGATCGAAGGTGTTGTGCGGCACATGCGGCCTGCGCTGCCAGGCCGCCGATGCGGGCGGCGTGGTCGGTGGCGATGTTCTTGCCGCCTGCGGCATCGAGCCGCGGGACGTGGAAGACCTGGTCCCACACCGCCTGTCCCACGAACAGCAGATCAAGGTCGGACGGCGGCATGGGCGGTGGTGTGTGCCCTCAAGCGTCGCTGCGCATCAGCGGCTTGACGCGCTCGCCGCGCATGAAGCGGGGGAATTCGACCGCGAAGGCATCGATGTCGAAGACGGCGTCGACGAGCTGCGCGTATCGGGGCCGCTGGCGGCGCAGCAGCGCGATGTTCAGGTCGTGGTCGCCCTTGGGAAAGTAGAACGAGCGCACGAGGAAGAAGTCCTTGCGCCGCACGGGTTTCGACTCGACCACCGTCCACGGGTCGTCGTTCTCGCCGACCCACAGCATCACGCCCTGCGCGGCCACGACCTCCAGCCCCTGGTTGCGCGCGGCGAGATTCCCGCTCGACTCCAGCACCAGGTCGAAGCGCCGGCTGCGCTCGTCCACCGGAAGGATCTGCGCGCCGAGCGACGCCGCCAGCGCGCAGCGCGCGGCACGCGGGTCGGCCACGCTGATGTCCGTCGCGCCGAAATCCTGCAGCGCGATCAGTCCGCCCAGCCCCACCGGTCCCGCGCCGGTGATGAGCACACGCAGGCCGGCCCAGTCGCGCAGCAGGGGTTGCACCAGGCGCAGCGCATGGGCGGCGGTACCGATGGTGTCCAGCAGCAGCGGCGCCAGGTCGTCGGGGATGTCGTCGGGCACGGGCAGCAGGCATTGCTGCGGCACGGCCAGCGCGTCGGCGTAGCCGCCGTCGCGGTTCCAGCCCACGAGCGTGGATTCGCGCTCGCAGGTATGCGTCTGGCCGGCGAGACAGGCCCGGCACTCGCCGCAGTGCACGGGGATGTAGACGGCACAGCGCCGGCCGTGCAGCGGGTGCCCGGGCCGGTCGACGACACCGAAGATTTCGTGCCCCGGCGTCTGCACGGCGCCGTGGCGCCACAGCTTGCCGTCGCTGCCGCACAGTGCCGTGCGCCGCACACGCAGCAGCACCTCGCCGGCAGCGACCACGGGCGCCGGCCGCTCGACGAGTTCGATCTGCTGCCCGCCGGGAAATCGGATCGCGCGCATGGGACGGTGTGGCGCCGAGGCCCGCTCTGTCAGTGCGCGGGCTCGAGCACGACCTTGGCCGATGCCAGGCGGCCGTGGTGCAGGTCGTCGAAGGCCTGCGCACCTTGCGACAAGGGGCGCCGCTCGACCCACGACAGATCGCCGAAGACGCCGCGCTCCAGCCCGGCCACGGTGGCCCGCAGGTCGGCCATGCTGTAGGTGTAGGTGCCCAGCAGCGTGATCTCGGCCAGCGTGAGCTTGCGCATGTCGATCTCGCTCGCCCAGTCCTGCAGGCCGATGTGCATCACCACGCCGCCGGGCCGCACGGCCGCGAGTGCCGCCTTGCGGGTGATGGCGCTGCCGACGGCGTCGATCACCAGGTCGAAGGCGTTGTCCTGCGCGCTGTGCTCGCGCGGGTCGAAGACGCCGCAGCGGGCGTGCCGGGCCAACGAATCGCGGCGCAGCGGGTTGGTCTCGGCCACGTCGAGCCGGTCGACGCCGCGGTGGCGCAGCAGCAGCGCGGCGAGCATGCCGATGGCGCCGCCGCCGAGCACGAGCACCCGGCCTTCGGCGAGCGGGCGATGCATTGCGCGCGCCGACAGGTTGACTGCGTGCAGCGCCGTTGCCGCCGGTTCGGTCAGGGCGGCCGCCGTCGTGTCGAGGGCTTCGGGCAGGGCGATCAGGCAACCGCCCGGGATGCTCATGCGCTCGGCAAAGGCGCCCGGCCGCGTCATGCCCACCATCGTGCGGTTCGAGCACAGGTTGTCGCGCCCCTGCACGCAATGGTCGCAATGCCCGCAGGTGATGAGCGGGTTGCCGGTGACACGCTGGCCGGCCTGCCAGGCGGGGGTGCCGCTGTCGAGCACGGTGCCTGCGAATTCATGGCCCAGCACCAGGCCCGGTTTGCGGCGCGGGTCGTGGCCGTGGTAGGCGTGCAGGTCGGAGCCGCAGATGCCCACCGCGTCGATCCGCAGGACCACCTCGCCTGCCGACAGCGGCGGCGCCTCGCGGTCGAGCCATTGCACTTCGTTCGGCTGCGTGTAGACCAGAGCTTTCATCGTTCGATTCCTCAAAGTGCGGTGTAGCCGCCGTCGACCATCAGCGTCTGCCCGGTGATGTAGCCGCTGGCCGGCGCGGCCAGAAAGACGGTGACGCCGTGCAGGTCCTCGAGCCGGCCGTTGCGGCCGATGGCGGTGCGCGCGGCGTGCTGTGCGCTCAGCGCAGGGTCGGCGAAGACCGGGGCGGTGAGATCGGTCGGGAAGAAGCCGGGCCCGATGGCATTGCAGGTGACGCCGCGTGCCGACCAGGCCTGCGCGATGGCACGCGTGAGCTGCACCACGCCGCCCTTGCCGGCGCCATAGGGCGCGCTGTTGGCAAAGGCCCGTGTCGATTGCAGAGAGGCGATATTGATGATGCGGCCATAGCCGCGTGTGGCCATGCCCGGCGCCAGCGCCTGCGTCAGGAAGAAGGGCGCCGACAGGTGCAGCGCGATCTGCCGGTTCCAGGTTTCCGGCGTGACCTCGTCGAACGGCTGGCGCAGGTTGATGCCGGCCGCATTGACGAGGATGTCGGCCGCGCCGGCGGCGTCCGACAGGCGGCGCCCCGCTTCGGGGAGGGTGTCGTTGTTGGACAGGTCGAGCGCAAGGGTGTCGCACTCGATGCCTTCGCCGTGCAGCCGCGCCGCCGCGGCATCGAGCGCCGTGGCGCGGCGTGCCACCAGCAGCAGCGACGCACCGGCGCGCCCGAGCGCGCAGGCCATGGCCTCGCCGATGCCGGCGTTGCCACCGGTGACGACGGCTCGTCGGCCGGCGAGCGAGAACCAGTGGTCGAGGGCGGGCGTGGTCGGGCCGGTCATGCTGCGCGCCCGGTCACACCTTGACCGGCTCGCCGAGGTCGAAACGGGTGCCGGGGAAGTATTTGGCCAGCCGGTCGTCGGCCGTGCGGGCATGCGCCTCCATGCCTTCGAGGCGCGAGATCCGCGCGGTGACCTCGCCGATATCGCGGGCCGCTTCGCGTGTCATGCGTTGCCAGGTCAGCGTCTTCATGAACTTGTGGACGCTCAGGCCGCCCGAGTAGCGCGCCGCGCCCTTGGTCGGCAGCACGTGGTTCGGGCCGCTCGCCTTGTCGCCGTAGGCCACCGTGGTTTCCTCGCCGAGGAACAGCGAGCCATAGTTGGTGAGCCGCCCGAGCCACCAGTCGAGGTCCTGCGCCTGCACCTCCAGGTGCTCGCTGGCGTAGCGGTCGGAGACCTGCGCGACCTCTTCGCGTGTGTCGCAGAGCACCACCTCGCCATAGTCGCGCCAGGCGGCGCCGGCGGCGTCGCGCGCCGTGGGTGGCAACGCATCGATCAGTGCGGGCACGCGCTGCATCACGTCTTCGGCCAGCGCCTTCGAGTCGGTGAACAGCCAGGCCGGCGATTCGTGGCCATGCTCGGCCTGGCCGACGAGGTCGCTCGCGACGATGGCGGCGTCGGCCGATGCGTCGGCGATCACCGCCACTTCGGACGGCCCGGCGAAAACGTCGATCCCGACCTTGCCGAACAGCGTGCGCTTGGCTTCGGCCACGAACTTGTTGCCCGGCCCCACCACCACGTCCGCCGGCTGGCCCGTGAAGAGGCCATAGGCCATGGTTGCAATGGCCTGCACGCCGCCCAGCGTCATGATGATGTCGGCGCCGGCGGCCTTGAACGCATACAGCACGTAGGGGTGCATGCCGCCGCCGCGGAATGGCGAGGAACAGGCGATCACGGTCTTCACGCCGGCCGCCTTGGCGGTGGCCACGGTCATGTAGGCCGAGGCGATGTGGGCGTAGCGGCCGGCCGGCGCATAGCAGCCCACCACGTTGACGGGCAGCACCTTCTGCCCGGCCGTGACCCCGGCGTGCAGCGGCACCGACACGTCGGCGATGGAGGCCTTCTGCGCCAGCGCGAAGTCGTGCACCTGCTTCACCGCGAAGTCGATGTCGGCGCGCACACCGGCCGGCACGTCGCCGATGGCGGCTTCGATCTGCGCGGGTGTCATCACGATGTCGCCGGTCCATTTGTCGAGCGCGCGGGCGTAGTCGCGCACCGCCTTCTCGCGCCCGTCTTCGATGGCCGCCAGCATGTCGGCCACGACCTTCTGCGCGGTGGCGGTCTCGGTCTCGGGGGTCTTGGTGGCCTTCTTGAGGTAGTGGATCGGCATGGGTGGATCTCCTGGATGAAACGGCCCGGTGGCGGCGCCGGGCCTGACGTGGCCCTAGGGGCCGACGGCGAAAAGGGAAATGGCCGGGACGAACCCGATGAGGGCGGACACGCCGAGCATCACCAGCGCGAAGGGCAGGGCGCGCGCCGCGATCGACGCCACGGGCACCCGTGTCAGGCCGGACATGACGAACAGGTTCAAGCCGAAGGGCGGGGTGATGAAGCCCATGCCCAGCGTGGTGATCATGAAGACGCAGAAGTGGATCTGGTTCATGCCCACGGCCTGACCCAGCGGCCACAGCAGCGGGCCGAAGACGAGGATGTTCGGCCCCGTCTCCATGAACATGCCGGCGACGGCGAAGATGGCCAGAAACAGCAGCACGACCGCCGTGCGCCCGGTGCCGAAACCCATGACCCAGGCGACGAACTGCTGGGGCACGTCGAGCACCGTGAGGGCCTGCGAGAACAGCAGCGCCACCGCGATGATCGGGATCACCACGCCGCACACCCGTGCGGACGTGCCCAGCATGGCCGGGCAGTCGGCGAGCGTCAGCCGCTTCTGCACGAGGCCCGTGCCGACGGCCACCGACACCGCGATGGCGGCGGATTCGGTGGGCGTGAACACCCCCGAGTAGATGCCGCCGAGGATGATGACCGGGATCGCCAGCGCGAACTTGGCGTCCCACAGCGCGTGCAGCCAGCGCTGGAAGTCGAAACGGCCCTGCGCCTTCTCGTAGCCCTGGATGCGGTTGATGACCGCGTTCGTGAGCATCACGGCCAGCAGCACCAGCACGCCGGGCACGAACGCCGCGAGGAACAACGTCGAGGCCGAGACGCCGAGGACGAGCCCGATGATGATGTACGCGATCGACGGTGGGATGAGGATGCCGGTGCAGGCCCCGGAAGCCACCAGCGCGCAGGCATAGGGCTTGGGATAGCCGCGCTCCACGAGGCGGTCCATCGTGAGCCGCCCGACGGCCGCCGCATCGGCCGCGTCGGAGCCCGAGATGCATGCGAAGAGGCCGCAACCCATCACGGTGGACGACCCGAATCCCGAGCGCCAGGATCCGAAGCTCGCCTCGGCAAAATTGAGCAGCTTCTCGCCCAGGCCGGTGCGCACCATGGCGTCGCCGGTGAGCACGAAGAGCGGGATGGCGATGAGCGCAAACGAGTCGACACCTTCGAACAGCGCCTCGCCGACGAGCGTGAGCGGCAGCGCCTGGGTGCCCACGAGCATGGCGACCGTGCCCAGGCCCATCGACACCCAGAAGGGCACGCCGATCAGCAGCAGCGCGATCAGACCCAGGACGGACCAGACGACGGGTGTCATTCCTCGAACATCGCTTTCCCTGCGAAGGGCTCGCGCCCGGCCCGCAGATCGCCCCAGTCGCGCCACAGCCCCTGCAGGCTGCGGAAGATCACCAGCGCGAAGCCGATTGGCACCGCCGCCTCGAACCAGGCCTTGTTGACCCGCAGCACGGGTGTCTGCCCGTCGAACTGCAGCAACTGCATGATGGTGTGCGTGCTCCAGTAGAGCGCGATGCAGGCGAAGACGATCGTCGCCACTTCGCTGAGCATGAAGACTGCCGCCTTGCCGCGCGGACCCAGGCGCTGCAGCAGGATGTCGAAGCGGATGTGTGCACGCTCGCGTACGGCATAGGCGGCACCGATCCAGCCGAGGTAGATGAAGGCGTAGCGCGCGGCCTCCTCGCCCCAGGCGGAGGAATAGTTCAGCACGAACCGGCGCACCACCTCCTGCACGATGACGATGCAGCAGAAGGTATAGAACACGAGCATCGCCCAGCGTTCACCGTCGCGGTCCAGGGCCTGCAGGAGGGGTTTCATGGGGAGGGCGGGGTGCGGGGCCGCACGTCGCGGCCGCCTCGTCGGGCGGACCGGCCACGCAAGGGCAACCCGCGGGTTGGGCTCAGAGCTTGAAGTCGGGCACGCTGATCGGGCCCTTGGTCTCGGCGGCCTTCTTGAACCCGTCGAACGCCGCCATCGAGCCGGCGAACTGGATCTTGAACTCGTCGTACTCCTTGCGCTGTTCGCCGCAGGTATCCACCCACTGCTTCATCTCGGCGTCGGACGGGTTGTAGAACGCGCAGCCGCCGGCGCGCAGGATGCGCATCGACTCGGTGCGGGCGTTGGCGATCTGGGCAAAGGTCTCGGCCTGGGTCTGCTCGTTGGCGGCATCGAACGCGGTGCGCAGATCGGCGGGCAGCTGCTGGTACCAGGCCGCATTGGCCGCGAACATCTGCGCATCGGGCACCGAGCGGATGTACGAGATGTTGCCGAGCAGATCACTGAAACCGAAGACCGCCAATGCGGCGATCGACGGGTCCAGGCCGTCGGCGACGCCCTGCTTGATGGCGGTGGCCGTCTCGCCCCAGGGGACGACGGTGGGGTTGGCGCCCGCCAGACGGTAGAAAGTCTGCAGCAGCTTGCTCGGCGGCACGCGCATCTTCATTCCCTGCATGTCGGCGGGTGTCTTCACCGCCTTGTAACCCTTGCGCGTGGCCACCGTGCGCGGGTCGACCGTGAAGTAGAAGAGCGGCTTGTAGCCTTTGGCCATGACCTTGGGCGTGATCTCGTCGTTCCAGGCCTTGCTCGTCACGAGGTTGGCAAAGCGCTGGTTGTCGCCACACCAGTAGGGGATGTTGATCAGATCCACGACTGGCGTATAGGGTGAGAAGTTGGACAGCGACACGGCGCCGCCCTGCACCGTGCCGGCCTGGATCTTCTGCGCCAGCGCGGCGCCGATGCCGAGCTGCCCGGCGGGGTGGAGCTTGCAATAGATCTGGCCCTTGGACTGGGTCTCGATGTTGTCCTTGTACTTGGCCTGCATGACCGGGTACTTGACGTAGTCCTCGATCTTGTACTCGGTGGCGAAGAGCATCGTCACCTTGGCGGCCTTCTGCTTGGCCTCCTCGTCGGCCATGGTCTGCGCCATCGCCTGGCGGTCGGTCAGAAAACCACCGGTCAGGCCCAGCACGGCGGCCGTGAAGCCGTAGCGGCGCGCCGCCAGCATGAATTGGCGGCGCTCTTCGCGGCGGCGGGTCAGCATTTCGATCGGGTGCATGGGGTTGTCTCCTTTTGGATTGCAGTCGGGCGTGAAGCGGCGCTCAGTGCGGCGCGTCGGGACCATGCCCGCGGCGCTGGGCCTCGTCGGCGAACAGACCGACGGCCAGCAGCGTGACACTCGCCAGCACGAGGAAGAATTCCCCGAGCTCGCCGAGCGGGCCGCCGCTGGCGCCGTGTTTCAGCTTCATCACGATGACGTAGACCGCGTACGCGGCGCCCAGCAAGGCCGACAGTCGGTAGGACCAGCGGCGCAAGGTGCGGGCGTTCATCGTGTCGGTCATCGTTTTGTAAGCGCTTACAGATGATTGCCCCAGGGCTCGGTCGTGTCAAGACCATACCGCCTTCGATTTGGGCGTGTTTTCCCTATGAAAGTGACTGCCGAAGCCACGTCTCTACAATGTCTGTAAGCGATTGCTGAAAATGGAATCGAACCGCACCCCCACCGTCGAAGACGTGGCACAGGCGGCCGGTGTGTCGACGGCCACGGTCTCGCGCGCGCTCAACAAGCCCGAGTCGGTGCGGCCGGCGTTGCGGGCCCGTGTGCAGGCCGCCGTGGAGCAGCTCGGTTATGTGGCGCATGCTGGCGCACGCGCGCTGTCGCTGCGCCAGAGCGGCACGGTCGGCGTCATCGTGCCGACGATCGACAACGCGATCTTTGCGCGCGGGCTGCAGGCGTTCCAGCAGCGCATGGTGCATGCCGGGTACGTGGTGCTGCTCGCCTTCAGCGACTACGACGCGGCCCAGGAGGAGGCGCAGGCCCTGGCGCTGCTGGCGCGTGGTGTGGATGCGCTGGCGCTCACCGGCATCAGCCAGCGGCCCACCCTCATGTCGCGGCTGGCGCAGCGCGGGCTGCCCTGGGTGCACACCGGCAGCTTCCCGGCCCCCAACGGCGCGGCCTGCGTGGGATTCCGCAACCGCGAAAGCATCATGCGGGCCGTGCAGTATCTGCTCGACCTGGGGCACCGCCGCATCGCCCTGCTGGCGGGCATCAGCGCCGGCAACGACCGCGCAGCCGAGCGCATCGAGGGCGTGCGCGAAGCCCTGGCGGCCGCCAGGCTGCGCCTGCCGCCTCGGGCGCTGGTGGAGGCAGCCTATACGCTGCAGGCCGCACGCGAGGGCACGCGCACCCTGCTGGCAGCGCCGACCGCGCCCACCGCATTGCTGTGCGGCAACGACGTGCTGGCCTGGGGCGCGCTGCTCGAATGCCAGGCCCGCGGCATGGACGTCCCACGGGAGCTGTCGATCATCGGCTTCGACGACCTGGAGATGTCGCGCCATTGGCGGCCTGCGCTGACCACCGTGCATGTGCCGACCGAGCACATGTGGACCCTGGCTGCGGAATACCTGCTGGGCCAGCTCGGTGCCGGCGTGCGCACGCCGATGCAGCAGGAGATCGAGATCGAACTCGTGGTGCGTGCATCCACGATGCCGCCGCCGCGGCGCGTGTGACGCTGAGCACCCGAGTGGGCATCAGGTCGGGTCGCAGGCGGTCGGCACAACCCCCGCGGTCCGCATGCACTGCCGCCGGCGGCCTGCAGCCCGACGCTCTGGAGTTTGCACGCTGCGTTTGGCGACCGTGTGAGGACCACGCGGTGGCGGTCGATCGCAGCGCAACACGTGGAGCCGCCGAGATTCGCCACGATCCGCAAAGAGCGGCCGAGAGTAGCCAAAAGCTGCCCGACTTCAGCCCGTCGACCACGCCGCCATCAATGCGTCCGGCACGTCGATGCCCTCGGACAGTGCCGTGCGGCGCAGCGCCTCGCGCCGCGCGCCGGGCAGGCGCACTTCATCGT
>JAHECD010000186.1 GCA_024641945.1 Rubrivivax sp.
GTGGCGCGGGTGTCCACGCCCGCCACGGCCCACGCGGCCTGGTGGCGGTGGCCGGTGAGTGGCGCCAGCGCATCGGCGCGCGCGAGCAGCTGGAGCTGGTGTGCGTCCAGCCGGGCGCGGCGCGCCACGTCCTCGGGTGACACGAAGGCCTGTTCGGCGCGCGCCTCGACCAGCCGCTGCGCGGCCTCTTCGTCGAAGCCGCCGATGCGGCCGAAGCCCAGGCGCACGGGCCGCAGGCGGCCTGCGGCGCCCTCGCCCGCCGGCGTTGCACCATGGCTGCCACCGGCGCCGCCGCCTTCATCGCGCCCGCCGCTCTCGCCGCTGTCGCTGCTCTCGCCACGATCACCACGATCGCCACGCTCGTCGTCGCCGTCACCGTCGTCCCGCTCGAGCTCGCTCGTCCACACACTGCGCATCACGTCCACCGGACGCACCTCGACCCCGTGTTCCTTCGCGTCGCGCGCGAGCTGCGCGGGCGCGTAGAAGCCCATCGGCTGGCTGTTCAGCAGCGCGGCGAGAAAGGCATCCGGGTGGTGGTGCTTGATCCACGCGCTGACCCACACCAGCAGCGCAAAGCTCGCCGCGTGGCTCTCGGGGAAGCCGTATTCGCCAAAGCCCTCGATCTGGCGAAAGATGCGCTCGGCGTATTCGCGCGTGTAGCCCTTCTCGACCATGCGGCCGACGAGCCGGTCGTAGAAAGGGCCGAGGCCGCCCTTGCGCTTCCAGGCTGCCATCGCGCGGCGCAGGCCGTCGGCCTCGCCAGGCGTGAAGTCGGCGGCCAGGATCGCGAGCTGCATCACCTGCTCCTGGAAGATGGGCACGCCGAGCGTGCGCTGCAGCGCCTGGCGCACCTCGTCGCTCGGGTAGTCCACCGGCTCCTCGCCGCTGCGCCGGCGCAGGTAGGGGTGCACCATGCCGCCCTGGATGGGGCCCGGGCGCACGATCGCGACCTCGATCACGAGGTCGTAGAAACAGCGCGGCCGCAGGCGCGGCAGCATGCTCATCTGCGCCCGGCTCTCGACCTGGAAGGTGCCGATGCTGTCGCCGCGGCACAGCATGTCGTAGACGGCGTCGTCGCCCTGCGGCACCTGGTGCAGCTCGAGCGGCCGGCCCTGCTTGGCGCCGATGAAGTCGAGCGCGCGCCGGATCGCGCTCAGCATGCCCAGCGCCAGGATGTCGACCTTGATCAGGCCGAGCGCGTCGAGGTCGTCCTTGTCCCACTGGATCACGCTGCGCCCGTCCATCGCGGCGTTCTCCACCGGCACGAGCTGCGACAGGTCGTCGCGCGCGATGACGAAGCCGCCGGGGTGCTGGCTCAGGTGGCGCGGGAAGCCGACGAGCGCTTGCGTCAGCTCCATCCACAGCCGGCACAGCGGCGCGTCGGGGTCGAAGCCGTTCTCGCGCAGGCGCTCGGGCTCGACACGCCGGCCGTCCCACCACTGCGTGCTCTTGGCCACGGCGTCGATGCGGTCGAGGTCGATGCCCAACGCCCGACCAACGTCGCGCAGCGCCGAGCGCGGCCGGTAGCTGATGACGACGCCGGTGAGCGCGGCGCGGTGCCGGCCGTACTTGCGGTAGATGTACTGGATGACCTCCTCGCGCCGCTGGTGCTCGAAGTCGATGTCGATGTCGGGCGGCTCGTTGCGCTCGGCGCTGATGAAGCGCTCGAAAAGCAGCGTGGTGGTGGACGGGTCGACCGCCGTGACGCCCAGGCAATAACAGACGGCCGAGTTCGCCGCGCTGCCGCGGCCCTGGCACAGGATGCCCTGCGAGCGCGCCCACGAGACGATGTCGGCCACGGTCAGGAAATACGGCTCGTACTGCAGCTGCGCGATGAGCGCGAGCTCGTGCTCGAGCATCGTGCGCACGGCCGGCGGCAGGCCGGACGGAAAGCGCCCGGCGGCACCCTGCTCGGTGAGCGCGCGCAGCCACGATGCAGGCGTGTGGCCGGCGGGCACGATCTCGCGCGGGTATTCGTAGCGCAGCTCGTCGAGCGAGAAGGCACACCGGCCGGCGACGTCGAGCGTGGCGGCGAGCCATTCGGGGCGGTACAGCTGCGCCAGCCGCGCGCGCCCGCGCAGGTGCGCCTCGGCGTTGGGGCCGAGCGCGTGGCCGCAGGCGGCCACGGGCAGCTTCAGCCGCGTGGCGGTGAGCACGTCCTGCAGCGGCTTGCGCGAGCGTGCATGCATCAGCACGCCGCCGGCGGCGACGAGCGGCAGGCCGGTGAGCGTGGCCACCCGCTGCACGACGTCGAGCAGTTGTGTGTCGTGCGGCGCGAGGTGCAGTTCGACGGCGATGCCGGCACGCTCGGCGCCGAACCAGGTCTTGAGCCACAGGGCGTGCGCGAAGACGGACTCGAAAGGCTGCAGCGCACCCGGCACGAGCAGCGCCATGCAGCCGGGCAGCCCGGTGAGCATCGGCGCGGTGGGCACCTTGCCTTCGATGTCGGCGGCGTGCGCGAGGTAGGCGCCCTTGGGTGCGCGCCGGCGCGCCACCGTGATCCAGTGCGACAGGTTGCCGTAGCCGCGCCGGCTCTGCGCCAGCAGCACGAGGTGCGGGCCGGCGCCGTCGTGCGCTTTGGCGGCGGGCGACGACAGCCGCATCGTCGCGCCGACGATCAACCGCAGCCCCGACCGCTTGCCCTCGGCATGCGCCCGCACGACACCGCCGAGCGAGCACTCGTCGGTGATCGCCAGCGCGGCATAACCGAGCGCCTGCGCACGCGCGATCAGCTCCTCGGGGTGCGAGGCCCCGGTCAGGAAGCTGAAATTGCTGGCGCAGTGCAGCTCGGCGTAATCCGGCAGGCCGGACGGACGGCGCGCAGGCCGGGCGTCGCCGGCATCGGGCGGGCGGCGCCGGTGGACGGGTGGTGCGGGGTCGGATAACACGGCGGTTCGGGCTCGCGGGTGTGACGGGCGCTGCGCGGCGGCAGCGTGGGGGCGTAGGCGTCGGCGGCGGACCGACGCGGCGGTGGCGAGGCCTGCGGCGACGGCGACAGGTGCGGCAGCAGATGCGGCGACAGGTGCGGCGACAGGTGCGGCGACATGGACGGCACCAGCGTGGCCGGCGGCATGCCTGCGCCAAAACCGCCGACCGCGAGATGGTCGAGCGGGCTGCGCACGGCACCCCCGCCGAGCTTGAGCACGTGCGTGTAGATCATGGTGGTGCTCACGTCGGCGTGGCCGAGCAGCTCCTGCACGGTGCGGATGTCGTAGCCGGCGGTCAGCAGGTGCGTGGCGAAGGAGTGGCGCAGCGTGTGCGGCGACGCGGGCTTGTGGATGCCGGCACGCTGCAGCGCCTTCTTGAAGGCGCGCTGGAAGGTCTGGTCGAAGAGGTGGTGGCGGCGCACCACCGGCCCGGCAGCACCCGGCTCGGATGCCAGGCCCGGCAGCGGGCGGCTGCGCGGGTCCTCGGACAGCGTGGCCTGCGGGAACACCCAGAACCAGGCCCAGGACTCGGCCGCCCGCGGGTACTTGCGCGCCAGCGCGTGCGGCACCTGCACGCCCGCGGCGCCGGCCGCGCGGTCCGCCGCCCACAGCCGGTGGGCCGCAGCGAGCTGCGCGCGCAGCGGTGACTCGAGCGCCGCCGGCAGCATCACGACCCGGTCCTTGCCACCCTTGCCCTCGCGCACGACGATCGCCCGGCGCTCGAAATCGACGTCCTTCACACGCAGGCGCAGGCCTTCCATCAGGCGCAGGCCGGTGCCATAGAGCAACTGCGCCAGCAGCAGATGCTCGCCGGCCGGGGCAGCGGCGGCGAGCACGCCGAGCAGCCGGGAGACCTCGTCGTGCGACAGCACCACCGGCAGGCGCCGCGGCGCCTGCGGGCGGCCGATCTCCGACATCCACGGCATCGAGACGTTGAGCACCTTCTGGTAGAGAAAGAGCAGCGCCGACAAGGCCTGGCGGTGCGTGGACGGCGCCACCTGCCGGTCAGACGCCAGCCAGGACAGGAAAGCCTCGACCTCGGAACCCGACAGCTCGGCCGGATGGCGCAGGCCGTGGTAGCGGATATAGGCACGCACCCAGTGCACGTAGGCCTGCTCGGTGCGCAGGCTGTAGTGCATGTAGCGGACCTGATGGCGGAGCTGGTCGAGCAGGCGCAGCGGCGGGGTCACGTGCATGGAAAGTCTCCCGAAGCTTGGCGACGAGACAGTGACGGTTGTTCGCCATACTGTTTTTTCATACAGTATCCGAATTGCACGACTTCGGCAAGCGCCTGCCGATCCTTCTTTGCTTTGTCGTCCCCTTGCCCAAGCCGCCAGCCCGTGCAGGCACGCACCGGCCCTGCCCAGACCCGTCGCCACGGAGCCCGCCCACGCATGACCACCGAACGCAAGACCCACCGGGTCATCAAAACGCTCGCACCCACGGACCGGGGCGCGATAGCGCTGGCACAGCACTACGGCGACGCGCTGATCTGCGTCCGCCACCGAACCGACGCCAAAGGCAGAGTGAGGTACACAACGGTGGAACTGCTCGTCCAAAGCGTGCCGGTCAAGCCGCGATCGGTACACGAGGTCCGTGTCAAGATCGCACCCCATGAACGGGCACTTCACGCGATGGTCAAAGCCGCAGGCGGCCGATGGGACCCCACAGCCCACGTCTGGCGCCTGCCAAGCCGCGTGGCCAGCATCCTTCACCTGCGGAATCGCATCGTGCAGGTGTAGATACATGCATTTCCACATCTATCCACATGGCGCTAGCCCTATCAACATGTTGCTAGGACTAGCATCTTGAGATTGCTGTCTACAGCACGTTAGACCTCGCATTCAGCTCACTCGGAGCACCCGGTTGCTCCGGATGCACGCTGTACGTACAATGTGCACATGAACAGCCTGCACTTCGAGTGGGATCCAGGAAAAGCCACGCTCAACGAGCGCAAGCACGGTGTTTCCTTCGAAGAAGCCCAGTCTGTCTTCTCAGACGATCGCGCGCGATTGATCGACGATCCCGATCACTCCGAAGATGAAGAAAGATTCATCCTGCTTGGCCTGAGCAGCAATCTCCGCGTCTTGGTCGTCGTCCATTGCTACCGCGCAAGCGGGAATCTCATCCGCATCATCTCGGCGCGGAAGGCGACTCGCGAAGAGCAGCGGCATTACCCATAGGAGCTCATATGCGCAAACAGTACGACTTCAGCGCCGCGAGGAAGAACCCCTATGCGGCACAGCTCAAGAAACCGGTCACCATCCGCCTAGACCAAGACTCGATCACTTACTTCAAGTCGATGTCTGAGGAAACAGGCATTCCGTACCAGAGCCTCATCAACCTCTATCTCAAGGAATGCGCGTCATCCGGGAAGAAATTGAACCTCGCCTGGAAGTAGGGCAAAGGGTCGGCAACGGCGCGGTCTAACCCCTTGGTCAACCGGACACGCAACGGCATGCCACGCTTGGGCCCCATTTCATTCTGGCCCAAGCGCGTCCTGCCGCTGCGTGCCGGTTACCGCGAACGTTAGGC
>JAHECD010000089.1 GCA_024641945.1 Rubrivivax sp.
GCCTCGCCCCGCTCGCCAGCACACGCTTCAGCAGCGGGGTGAAGAGGCCGATCATGCCGATGTGGTCTCCCGGCAGCGGATCGATGGCACCGATCGAATCCACGCTCTCGCGGGGACGCCACCCGGCGCGGTCGTACAACCACCGGGTGAGCGCATTCGCGGCTGCGAAGCCGATCGTGCGCCAGGCGCCGGTGCCATCGGCATACCGTCGCGCGACCATGAGGGCATCGGCGCCTTCCAGACCCAGGCCGCGGTCGACCTCGCGCAGCCGGGCCAGCGTGTCGTCGAGCAGCACGTACGACAGGCCCAGCGATCCATCTTCGAGTTCGATCGCACAGAACTCGCCGCGAGGCTCCCCAGGTGTCGGGTCCGGCGGCAGGTGCAGCGCACGCACCTGCGGCGGTGCCGCACCTTGCGACACGCGGCCGAGCTGCGCCAGGTAGTCGTCGGCGAAAGTCATTCCGAATCTCCAAGGTGACGCGCCGCGCGCGCGGACAAGGCATTCGGGAAGTACATCGCCGTCAGGCTTTTGCTGTGCACAGGCGAGAAACCGCGTGCATCGGCACCCGATGCGCCGTCTTCGAAACGGCGCCACTCGCGCTCCCAGTGGATGTGGTCGCAAACCTCGAGCAGCCCCATCGTCTCGCGGTCACCCACCAGCACACCCTGCACACGCAGGCCGAAGCGCGCGCGTGCATCGTCCAGCCGCGCCAGCGTATGGGGCACACAACCGAATTCGCCGTCGCTCACGATCAGCACGTCCGCACTGCGCCAGCGGGACTCGTGCACACTTTCGATGGCCCGTTCGATCGGCGCCTGCACGTCGGTGCCACCGTCGAAGCTCTGGCCCATCAGGTCGAGTACGGCCTGGAGATGACCGCCGGGCGGGCGGCTGCGGCGGGCCGGCCGCCCACCGAGATCACGTTCGATCAGCTCACCCGGCCCGCCGAAGGCAATCAGCTTGCAGCCGCGTCCGCTGGCGCGGGCGGCCCGCAGCGCCGCGATGACGACCGCCTTGGCGATGTATTCCGGCGCGCCGCGCATCGAGCCCGACGTGTCGAGGCACAGGATGATCGGGCCGCGCTCCAGCCGTTCGGGCTCGGCCGGGGCATCGTTGCCGTGGTCGACGCCGTGCGGGTCGGCACGCCAGTCGGTCAGCACGGCCTCGGTCTCCCAGCTCAACAGGCGGCCTTCCGCGTGGCGCGCGCGCCAGAGCTTCTTCAGCACCGGGTGGCGCAGCATCACGGCCTCGCTGCCGAGCATGCGCTCGATGCGCGCCGACCACCGCACGCCGGTGATCTCGCCGGGCGCATCGGGCAGGCGCGTCGTTACGGCGCGCATCGGCACCGGTGGCGCAGGTTGTGGGTCGGGCCGTTCGGCGGGTGCGGTGTCGGCGTCGGCGCCACGTTCGGCGCGCCCGAGCCGGCGCAGCAGATCGGCAAGGGCAGGCAGGCGTTCCAGGCGCTCGGCGGCACGCTGCGCTTCGAGCCAGGGACGCGAGTGCAGGTGGCCGCGCAGTGCGTCCCACGACAGGTCCGCCATGTCGCCCAGCGTCTGCAGCAGGGCCAGGCTGGTTTCGAGGCCCTGCGTTTCGAGTTGCCAAGCGGCACGGAATTCCTGCGCGGCCTCCGCGACCGCCTGCGCGCGGGTGAGCCTCGGCTGATGGTCGACGATGCGGTCCAGGTGCCAGAGCAACGTGCGCATCACCTGCTCGGCGAGTGCCGGCCGGTTCATCGACAGGGCCGGCAGGCCCAACTCGCCTATGGCCTGGCGCATTGGCGCACAGGCCTGGGCATCGCCGAAATCCGCGTCGGCCGGCGGCAGCGCACCGGCGTCCAACGACACGAACCAACGATCTATATCGGCGAGGCGCTGCGCGGGGCGTCCCGCGCTGGTGACCACGCCGTGCAGCCAAACGCCGCGCGGCAGTGCGTCCAGCCGGTCGTAGGGCTCGTCGGCACGCACGGGTTTCAGCGTTCTTCGGCCGCCAGTTCCACCGGCGGTGGCACCTCGGCCGGCGCCTGCGCGCTCAGTGGCAACGCGGCGAATCCGCCTCTCGTGAGCCGCAGGCGGGCCATCAGGTCGTCGAGAGTCTGCAGCGTCTTCGCGTGGGCCGCGAGCCAACGCGCCGCCAGTGCCGGCGGCAACCACAGGCGCGACGTCAGTGCAGCCTTCAACGCGCCGGCGGCGGCGGCGGACTCGTCCCGCGCTGCGGCGGTCCGGACAAGCAACTCCTCGACCTGCGCCACGCGTGCCGATACGTGCACCGGGCTGAAATGCCGCCGAAAGGAAGCTTCCAGCCGCTCGGAGACGATGCGCAGCATGGCGTCGCCTTCATCGGTGCCGCCGAGCGCGCGCGCCAGGGCGAGCTTTCCAGCCCCGCCGTCGCCCGCAGCGTCGTCCTCGGGCGGTGCGGATTCTTCGATCTCGAGTTGTTTCTCGAAGGCTTCGACGGCGCGGGTGAGCCATTCGGCGGGTTGGTGCACGGCTTGCAGCCATTCGGCTTCGAACCACTGCGCAATGCGTGGCGCCCATTCGGGCGACGGGCTGGCGACATAGGGTGCCAGCCACAGGTCGATCGCGTCGACCGTGGCGCGGCCTTCGGTGGCGGCGGCCGTTCGCATCAGGCCGATCCACTGGCGCCAGCGCCGATCGGAGACGCTGGCGCCCTGGGCAGCGAGCCAGCGGCGCAGCGCGGTGCAGGCGTCGAGGGCGTCCGCGCCCAGGGCAATGCCCGTGGCGGCCGCGGCGATGGCCTCGCGCTCGGACGTTTCGATGCCGTCGTTGCCCGACGGGCCCGCGGCACGCGGCAGCGCCAGCAGTGCGCCGAACGCTTCATCGCTCACGGGCGCCACCGGCACGCGCACGAGGAAGCGGTCGAAGAACGCGTGCAGCGCCTCGTCCACCGGCACCTCGTTGCTGGCCGCCACCACGCTGACCAGCGGCACGCCGAGGCGGCCGCTGCCGTTGTCGAATTCACGCTCGTTGAGCAACGTCAGCAGCGCGTTCAGGATGGCCGAGTTGGCCTTGAAGACCTCGTCGAGGAAAGCGATGCCGGCGGTGGGCAGGAAGCCGTCGGTCAGGCGTTCGTAGCGGTCGTCTTCCAGTGCCTTCAGCGACAGCGGCCCGAACAGTTCCTCGGGGGTCGAGAAGCGGGTCAGCAGACGCTCGAAATAGCGCGCCCCCGCAAAGGCGCGGTGCAGCCTTCGCGCGAGTTCACTCTTGGCGGTGCCAGGCGGCCCGATCAGCAGCACATGCTCGCCGGCCAGCGCGGCCAACAGCACGAGGCGAGCGGCCGCCTCGCGTTCGAGCAGGCCGGATTCGAGGGTCGCGAGCAGTCGCCGCAGACGCTCTGGCGAGGGAAGGGAGGCATTCATCTTGAGGCCGCATCATCGCAAAGTCGGCGCGTTGCGGCCTTGAACTGGGTCATCGTCCGGCCGACCTGCTCGGGCGCGACGTTCCTGTTCCAAGTTGGCGCAAGCCCGTTGCCCCGCCCGCAAATCCACCGGGTCAACCCTAGGTGGCTAATCGACCCCGCGGGGCCGATGATCACCCATGCAACAGCGTGCATAGGTTCGCGCCGTTGCGTTGACCGACCGTACACGCACCTCCAGAAAGGCTGCCATGCAGAAGACGCTTCATATCAACCCGGACAAGTGCACCGGGTGCCTCCAGTGCGAAATGGCCTGTTCCTTCGAGAACTACGGCATCTTCGCCACCGCCCGCTCGCGCATCAAGGTATTCGACTTCCACGCCACGGGCCGCAAGGTGCCTTATACCTGCACCCAGTGCGACGAGGCCTGGTGCCTGCACGCGTGCCCGGTCGAGGCGATCACGGTCGACAAGGTCACGGGTGCCAAGGTCGTCAACGAGACCACCTGCGTGGGCTGCAAGGTCTGCACGATCAGCTGCCCGTTCGGCACGATCAACTATGTGCAGGAAACCGGCAAGGTCCAGAAGTGCGATCTTTGCGGCGGCGACCCCGCCTGCGCGACGGCGTGCCCCACGGGCGCCATCACCTACGTCGATGCCAACTGGACCGGGCTGGGCAAGATGGCCGCCTGGGCCGACAAGCTCGGCAACCAACCCGCCGCCTGAGGAGAAACGAACATGTCCTGGGCTGGAAAAATCCTTCGCGTCAACCTCACCGCCGGCACCGTCAAGTCGGAGCCGCTCAACATGGAATGGGCCCGCGCCTATCTCGGCTCGCGCGGCCTGGCCACCAAGTACCTGGTGGAAGAAATGGACGCCAAGACCGACCCGCTGTCGGTCGACAACAAGATCATCTGGGCCACCGGCCCGCTCACCGGCACGATGGCCTCCACCGGCGGCCGCTACACCGTCGTCACCAAGGGGCCGCTCACCGGCGCCATCGCCTGCTCCAACTCCGGCGGCTACTGGGGCGCCGAGCTCAAGATGGCCGGCTGGGACATGGTGATCTTCGAGGGCAAGTCGGCCAAGCCGGTCTACCTCTGGATCGAGGACGACACCGCCGAATTGCGCGACGCCGCGCATCTCTGGGGCAAGAGCGTCTGGGACACCGAGGAGTCGCTGAAGAAGGCGCACCAGGATCCGCTCGTGCGTGTGTCCAGCATCGGCCTGGCCGGTGAGAACCAGGTGCTGTATGCAGCCGTCGTGAACGACCTGCACCGCGCCGCCGGTCGCTCGGGCGTGGGTGCCGTGATGGGCAGCAAGAACCTGAAGGCGATCGCGGTGCGGGGCACCAAGGGTGTCGGCAACTTTGCCGACGCCAAGGAGTTCATGAAGGTCACCTACGAGAAGAAGAAGATCCTGCACGACAACGCCGTCACGGGCCAGGGCCTGCCGACCTATGGCACGCAAGTGCTGATGAACGTGATCAACGAGGTCGGTGCACTGCCCACGCGCAACCACAAGGACAGCCAGTTCGAAGGCGCGAAAGACATCTCCGCCGAGGCGATGGCCACGCCGCGCAAGACCGACGGCAAGGCGCAGCTCGTCACGAACCAGGCCTGTTTCGGCTGCACGATCGCGTGCGGACGCATCAGCAAGATCGACCAGACGCACTTCTCGGTGCAGAACAAGCCGCAATATTGGGGTGCCACCGGCGGCCTCGAGTACGAAGCGGCCTGGGCGCTGGGTGCTGCCAACGGCGTCAACGACATCGAGGCGCTGCAATACGCCAACACCATCTGCAACGAGCAGGGGATGGACCCGATCACCTTCGGCGCCACCATCGGTGCGGTGATGGAGCTGTTCGAGATGGGCGTGTTGACCGAAGCGCAACTCGGCGTGAAATCGCCTTTCGGCTCCGCGCAGGCACTGTGCGAGTTTGCCGATATGACCGCCAAGGGCGAGGGCTTCGGCAAGGAAATCGCGTTGGGATCCAAGCGCCTGTGTGCAAAGTACGGTCACCCCGAGCTGAGCATGAGCGTCAAGGGTCAGGAATTCCCGGCCTACGACGGGCGCGGCATCCAGGGCATGGGCTTGGCCTACGCCACCAGCAACCGCGGCGCCTGCCATCTGCGTGGTTATACGGTGGCGTCGGAGGTGCTGGGCATCCCGGTCAAGACGGATCCGCTGGTCTCCGACGGCAAGCCCGAGCTCGTGATCGCCTTCCAGGACGCTACCGCGGCCTTCGATTCGGCCGGCATCTGCATCTTCACGAGCTTCGCCTGGGGTCTGGCCGACGTGGCGCCGCAGGTGGCTGCGGCCTGTGGCCCGGAGTTCACGCTCGAGAACATGGCGAAGATCGGCGAGCGCATCTGGAACATGGAGCGCGACTTCAACAACCGTGCGGGCTTCACGTCCAAGGACGATACGCTGCCCCCGCGGCTGCTGAACGAGCCGGTCAAGACCGGCCCGGCCAAGGGGCTGGTCAGCAAGCTGCCGGAGATGCTGCCCAAGTACTACGCCGCCCGCGGCTGGGACGCCGACGGCCAGCTCAAGGCCGATACCCGCTCGCGCCTCGGGCTCTGAGCCCCGGCCCGCGTTGACCTCTTCGCGGGGCCCGTGCGGGCCCCGCCGGATCGACAGAGACAGCGCCCCACGGCGCTGTCTTCACTTCAAGGAACCCCCTCCATGCAACACGTGATCCTCGGCGCCGGCCCGGCCGGCGTGATCGCTGCGGAAACGATCCGCAAGCACGCCCCGAACGACCGCATCGTGATCGTCGGCGACGAACCCGAGCCGCCATATTCGCGCATGGCCATCCCCTACCTGCTCATCGGCAACGTAGGCGAGGAAGGCACGCACCTGCGCCATACCGCGGGCCATTTCGAGAATCTGCGCATCGAGCTCAAGCGCGGACGCGCCAAGGCCGTGGACACCACGAAGCGCAGCGTCGCGCTCGACGACGGCAGCACGCTGGCCTTCGACAAGCTGCTCATCGCCACCGGGTCGTCGCCGGCTTCGCCGCCGATCCCCGGGATCCACGCTGCGGGCGTACACCCTTGCTGGACGCTGAAGGATGCACGTGCGATCCAGGATCTCGCGGTGAAGAACGCACGTGTGCTGCAGATGGGCGCCGGCTTCATCGGCTGCATCATCATGGAAGCGCTCGCGGCGCGCGGCGTCGAACTGACCGTCGTCGAGATGGGCGACCGCATGGTCCCTCGCATGATGGGCCCCACGGCTGGCGGCATGATCAAGGACTGGTGCGAAGCCAAGGGCGTGCGGGTCTTCACCGGCACGCGCGTGGAGGCCATCGAGCCGCACGCGCCGCTGAAGGTGCGGCTGTCCAACGGGACCCACCTCGAGGCCGACCTCGTGATCAGCGCCACGGGTGTGAAGCCGAATATCGGCTTCCTTCAGCATTCCGATATCAAGTGCCTGGTGGGCGTGCTCACCGACGAGCACCTGCAGACCAGCGTGCCCGGCATCTACGCGGCCGGCGACTGTGCCGAGGCCTTCGACAAGGTGAGTGGCAAGACGATCGTCAGCGCGATCCAGCCGAATGCGGCGGACCAGGCCGTGACCGCGGCGCTCAACATGGTCGGGCGCAAGGCCAGCCTGCGTGGCGTCACGCAGATCAACGTGCTCGACACGCTCGGGCTGATCTCCACCAGTTTCGGCGACTGGCAGGGCCGTCCTGGCGGCGAACATGTCGAACTCACCGACCGCCCCGCGGGTCGCCACCTGAGCCTGCAGTTCCAGGGTGATGTGCTCGTCGGCTGCAACAGCATCGGCTGGACCGAACATGTCGGCGTGATGCGCGGGCTGGTCGAAGGCCAGGTGCGGCTGGGCGCGTGGAAGGACGAGTTGTTGAAGGACCCGACGCTGCTGATGGAAGCCTACCTCGCCACGGCACAGGGCCAATCGACGCGTGCGCTCGTCGCGGCCCACTGACGCCGAATGAAGATCGTCTTCAAGCTCTACGCCAGCCTCACGCAGTACCTGCCGGCCGACGCACGAACCGAAAACCGCGTGCCACTCGAAGTGCCTGAAGGCAGCACGGTGGCTCAGGTGATCGAACCGTTCGGCCTGCCGCAGAAGCTCGTGCACCTGGTGCTGGTCAATGGCGTCTATGTGCCGCCGGCCCAGCGGCTCAGTCATGTGTTGATGGAGGACGACGTGCTCGCCATCTGGCCGCCGATCGCGGGCGGCTGAATGGTCACGCACTTCGAACCCCGCGCGCGGCGGCAGCGTACGACGCGGCGGCCTGTCCTGAGGGAGCGAACCGATGCAGGCGCACTACGCGGCTGAGTTCGACCGGGAGGTCGGCTGCACCGAGGCCGAGTGGCTCGGCTGGCTGCCGGATGCGCTGGGGGATCGTCCATGGCAGCTGGGTCCGGGCGCCGCACACGTGACGATCGACGGTGGGGCTCTGGCGCTGGCCTGGCATGTGCTTCCGCCGCGCCAGATCGCCTTGATCCGCATGCCGCGCATGGCGGTTGCATTTCGGTTCACCGGTGTCCCGGACGATGTTCGCTACGCCTTCATGCGCCGCTTCGACCTGTATATGCAACGCGGCGGCGGCTGAGCCGAGCCGCGCGTCGAGCCGTCAGTTGCTCGTCGCGCGGACTTCGCCGATCGTGGTGATGCCGCCGAGCACCTTTTCGATGCCGTCCTGGCGCAGCGTGTGCATGCCCTCGGACAGGGCCATCTTCTGCAGTTCCTCGGCGCGGGCGCCGGTCTGGATCAGGCCGCGCACCTTGCGCGATACCGCCATCAGTTCGTGGATGCCCGCGCGGCCGCGCAGCCCGTTGCCGCCGCAACGGTCGCACCCCGGGCTGTGGAAGTGCATCAGCTTGCCATCCAAGCCGAAACGCTCGCGCCAGCCGGCGAGCACGTCGTCGGGGTTCGGGCGGTGTTCCGCGCCGTAGGCATGCAGGTAATCGGCGAGCAGTTCCTCGGTTTCCTGCGGCGTCGCGTCGCGTGAGGTGCGGCACCAGTTGCACAGGCGGCGCACCAGGCGCTGCGCGAGCACGCCGAGCAGCGCGTCGGCAAAGTTGAACGGGTCCATCCCCATGTCGAGCAGGCGGGTCACCGTCTCGGGAGCGCTGTTGGTGTGCAGCGTGGACATCACCAGGTGGCCCGTCAGCGACGATTCCACGGCCATCGTGGCGGTTTCGCCGTCGCGGATTTCACCGACCATGATGACGTCCGGGTCGGCGCGCAGGAAGGCCCGCAACGCGCGCGCAAAGGTCCAGTCGATCTTCGGGTTCACCTGCACCTGTCGCAGGCCCGGCTGGGTGATTTCCACCGGGTCCTCGGCCGTCCAGATCTTGCGCTCGGGCACGTTGATGAAACCCATCGCCGAGTGCAGCGTGGTCGTCTTGCCCGAGCCCGTCGGCCCCACGCACAGGAACATGCCGTAGGGCCGCTGGATCATCTCCTTGATCTGCGACAGGTTGCGCGGCGCCAGACCGATGTCGTCCAACGGCATCGGCTTGGCCGACGCCAGCAGCCGCAGCACCGCGTCTTCCAGGCCGCCGGCGGTGGGGATCGTCGCCACGCGCAGTTCGAGCCGGCTGCCGTTGTGGTACTTGCCGAAGGCGATCTTGCCGTCCTGCGGCTTGCGGCGCTCGGAGATGTCGAGGTCGCACATGATCTTGATGCGTGCCAGCATCGCGCTGCGGTAGGTATGCGGCAACTCCAGGTAGGGCTTCAGCACGCCGTCGCGGCGGAAGCGGATGCGCACCTTTTCGCGCCCGGGCTGGCATTCGATGTGGATGTCGGAGACACCCTGCGCCTGCGCCTCCAGGATCATCTGGTTGATCAGGCGCACGAGCGAGTTGTCGCTCTGCTCGATCGACGGTTCGTTGTCGCTCGGCTCGTCCGAATGCTGTTCCAGCGACAACAGCAGTTCGTTCGCGTCCGGCAGTTCGCCGTCGGCGGCTTCGGCCGCGGCCACCTTGTTCGCCCATACCTCGGCGCCCATCTTCTGGTAGGCGTTGTCGAGCGCGGAGCCCAGCGAGCCGACCTGCGTCAGTGCCGGCACGACCTTGCAGCCGGCCGCGAACTCGATCTCGTCGAGCGCCTTGGCGCGGGTCGGGTCTTCGAGCGCGACCACGAGGCGGCCGCCACGCAGCATCAGCGGCAACACCTGCAGGCGGTTGGCCACCGTGTACGCGACCCGTGAGAGCGCGTCGGTCTCGGGTGTGTATTGGGCGAGGTCGACGACCGGATAGCCCATCTTGCGGGCGAGTGCGGTCTGAAGTTCCTGGCGCGAGATCAGGCCCTTGCGCACCAGCAGCTCGCCCAGCGGCACGCCGCGGTCGGTGCGCTGCTGTTCGAGGGCCTCGTCCAGCTGTTCCTGGTTGATGAAGCCCAGCGCCATCAGCGCCTCGCCCATGCGCACCATGGGCATGCTCGCCTGCTGGGCGATGGCGGCCTCCAGCTGCTCGGAGGTCACGACCTCCTTGCTCACCAGGATGTCGCCCACGCGCTGCCGGCGCAGGTCGCTCTGCTCCTGCGCGGTGAGCTCCACCTGCTGCGGCGTGACCACCTTCTGGGCCACCAGCACCTGGCCGATCAGTTCGCCGATCTCGTAGGCCTCGAAAGCGTGGCGCGGCACGAAGACCCGACGCACCGCGCCTTGGTCGTCCACTGGTTCGAACAGGAACAGCCCGTAATCGGTCACCACATGGCCGACCGTCTTGCCCTCGGCCAGCGGGCCGGTCGTCATCTTGAGCCGGTAGGGCACCGGCGGGCGGCTGTCGAGCGCGGCGTTGCCCGTCGCTTCCAGCGCGAGCGGTGTCGGCAAAGGCTGCAGCGGGGTGGTCAACGAGAGCCGGCGGAACTGCGGAAACCGCAGCGGCATCGTGGTGCGGGCCGGCGGAGACTGGATCTGCGCGATGCCGGCGATCGGGTCGAAATTGATCAGCCTGACGCGCATCACGCTGCCGTTCAGCCCCTCGATCTCGCACGGCGCACTTTCGGTCCATGGCGTCGGCGCGGGGAAGCTGGGCAGGGGAGGCGTCGGCCAGCCGAAGGGTTCCTCCCGGCCGGCCGCCGACGCACCCGCCTTGCCTTCTTCGGGCAGCGGCAGCAAGGTCAGCGGCGGCAGGGACAGGTCGGACATCGCGGGTTCCTTCGGCGTCGGGCACGTGCGACCGTGCGGCGGGCCGGCAACGGGCTCACCTTGACGGCGTCGATGTTAGGAAGACACGCCGGTCGCCGGTCCATGGAATTGGGGCCGAAGCCCAGCGCATCTCGAAGGCGCAGGGCACGCACGGCGAATCGCCTGCGGACGCATTGGGGCGAGCGGCCGCATGCGGCCCGTTGTGACCGTTCGCGTTGGAGGCTTTGTGCGGGATCAGGGCGCCGGGGCGATCTCTTGCGTGCATGTCCCCCGGGGCCGGCCTGCGGCCGACCCTCCTCCTTTACTTCGCTCCAGAGAACGCCCCGCCACCCTGGGCCCGCGCAATGTCTCCGACCTGCTGCATGTACGGCGGCGACGGGCCGCGGGCTGTCCGTCCCGGCCACACACTCGAATGCAGTCGGGTGTCGGCCGCTGCCCCCGCGGAAGATGCCGATCCGATGGCGTCGTCGAGGCCGATTGGTGTGAAGATCGCAGCTCTGTCGAGGACTTCCGCATGCCCCCTGTTTCCCGCCGATGGCAGTTCTGGATCGATCGTGGCGGCACCTTCACCGATGTGGTTGCGCGCGCCCCCGACGGCAGCCTGCACACGCTGAAGCTGCTGTCCGAGAATCCCGAGCAGTACCCCGATGCCGCCGTCGAGGGCATCCGCCGGATGCTCGGCGTGGAGGACGGACAGCCCATCACGCCGGACCAGGTCGACTGCGTGAAGATGGGCACCACGGTGGCCACCAACGCCTTGCTCGAACGCAAGGGCGACCGCACGCTGCTGGTCACGACGCGTGGGTTCCGCGATGCCCTGCGCATTGCGTACCAGGCGCGCCCGAGATTGTTCGATCGCCACATCGTGCTGCCCGAACTGCTCTACGAGCGTGTCGTCGAGGCCGTCGAGCGTGTCGGTGCATCCGGGGAGCTGATCACGCCGCTCGACGAAACGTCGCTGAAGCGCGACCTCGAAGCCGCACGTGCGACGGGCATCGCGAGCGTGGCGATCGTCTTCATGCACGGCTACCGGTATACCGCACACGAGCAGGCCGCGGCCCGTCTGGCCAGGGCGGCAGGCTTCACGCAGGTGAGCGTCTCGCACGAGGTGAGCCCGCTGATGAAGCTGGTCTCGCGCGGCGATACCACCGTGGTCGATGCCTATCTGAGCCCCATCCTGCGTCGCTATGTCGACCATATCGAGGCGCAGATGCCCGGCGTTCGCCTGTTCTTCATGCAGAGTTCGGGCGGGCTGGCCGAAGCGCACCACTTCCAGGGCAAGGACGCCATCCTCTCGGGGCCTGCGGGCGGCATCGTCGGCATGGTGCGCACGGCGGTGGCGGCCGGACACGACCGTGTGATCGGCTTCGACATGGGGGGCACCAGCACCGACGTGAGCCACTATGCCGGCGAGTTCGAACGTGCGTTCGAGACGCTGGTGGCGGGGGTGCGCATGCGCGCGCCGATGATGAGCATCCACACGGTGGCCGCGGGCGGCGGCTCGATCCTGTCGTTCGACGGTGCGCGCCTGCGGGTGGGACCACAAAGTGCCGGGGCCAACCCGGGACCGGCCAGCTACCGGCGCGGCGGGCCGCTGGCGACGACCGATGCCAACGTGCTGCTCGGCAAGATCCAGCCGGCGTGGTTTCCAAAGGTCTTCGGCCCGGCCGCGAACGAGGCGCTCGACCGTGACGGCGTCGCGCTGAAGTTCGAGGCGATGGCCGCCGAGATCCATGCCGGCACCGGCCGCGCCTTGACGCCTGAATCGCTGGCTGCGGGTTTTCTTCAGATCGCGGTGCAGAACATGGCCAATGCGATCAAGCGCATCTCGGTCGCGCGCGGCTATGACGTCACGCAGTACACGCTCCAATGTTTTGGTGGCGCCGGCGGCCAGCATGCGTGCCTGGTCGCGGACGCGCTGGGCATGTCCCGCGTGTTCGTGCACCCACTGGCCGGTGTGCTGTCGGCCTACGGCATGGGGCTGGCGGATCAGTTGGCGATGCGGGAGGCTTCGATCGAACTGCCTTTGGGGGATGCCGGCTTGGCGACGGCACGGGCGAGACTCGCACAGATCGGCAGCGCCGCCGTCGACGAGGTCGCCGCACAGGGGGTGGCGCGCGAGTCCGTCGAGCAGCGCTGCCACGTCCATGTGCGCTACCAGGGCACCGACACCGCGCTCGTCGTCGCCTTTGATTCGATCGACTCGATCCGGCACGAGTTCGAGGCGGCTTACCGGCAACGCTTTGCCTTCCTGATGCCGGACCGGGCGCTGATCATCGAGGCCGTGTCGGTGGAGGCGGTGGGAGCGGGGGAGCGCTACGAGTCCGGCCGCGACCTGGAACCGGCGGCGCCTTTCGCGGCACACCCGGACGCCCAGGTGCGCATGTACTGCGACGGCTGGCTCGACGCGGGCCTGTACGTGCGTGAAGCGCTGAAGGCCGGCGCCACGATCGACGGACCGGCGATCGTCGCCGAGAAGAACGCGACCACGGTGGTCGAACCCGGCTGGCGCGCGCGGCTCACGGCAGCGGGCCCGATCGAGCTTCATCGTGTGGTCAAGCGCCCCAGCCAGCACGCCATCGGCACCGATGCCGACCCGGTGATGCTGGAAGTCTTCAACAACCTGTTCATGAACATCGCGGAGCAGATGGGGCTGCGTCTTCAGAACACGGCCTACTCGGTGAACATCAAGGAGCGGCTAGACTTCAGTTGTGCCCTGTTCGACTCGCAAGGGCTGCTGATCGCCAACGCGCCCCACATGCCCGTGCACCTGGGCTCGATGAGCGAGAGCATCCGCACCGTGATCGCGCGCAACCCCGCAATGCGCGAGGGTGACATCTACGTGCTGAACGACCCCTACCACGGAGGCACGCACCTGCCCGACGTGACGGTGGTGACACCCGTGTACCTGGCGCCAGGTGACGCCGCGCCGAGCTTCTACGTGGCCTCGCGCGGGCACCATGCCGATATCGGCGGCAGCACGCCAGGGTCGATGCCGCCGTTCAGCCGCACCATTGACGAGGAAGGCGTGCTGTTCGACAACTTCCTGCTGGTGCGCGACGGCCTTCTGCGCGAAGCCGAATTGAACGAACGGCTGCGCAGCGGCGATCACCCGGCGCGCAACCCCCAGCAGACCGTTGCCGACCTGCGCGCGCAGATCGCCGCCAACGAGAAGGGCGTGCTCGAACTGCGCACGATGGTCGCGCAGTTCGGTCGCGCCACCGTGGCCGCCTACATGCAGCATGTGCAGGACAACGCCGAGGAATCGGTACGTCGCGTGATCACCGCGCTGAAGGACGGCCGGTTCACGCTCGCGCTCGACAACGGCGCGCAGATCGTCGTCAACGTGACCGTGCATGCGCGCGAGCGCGAGGCGACGATCGACTTCACCGGCACCAGCGCACAACTGCCGAACAATTTCAACGCGCCCAAGGCGGTGACGATGGCCGCGGTGTTGTATGTCTTCCGCACCCTCGTGGACGACGACATCCCGCTCAACGCCGGGTGCCTGAAGCCCCTGCACGTGATCGTGCCGGACGGCTGCATGCTCAACCCGCGGCCGCCTGCCGCGGTGGTGGCCGGCAATGTCGAGACCTCGATGTGCGTGACAAATGCGCTCTACGGCGCCCTGGGCGTCATGGCAGCCAGCCAGTGCACGATGAACAACTTCACTTTCGGCGACGACCGGCACCAGTACTACGAGACCATTTCAGGGGGCTCCGGCGCCGGCCCCGGTTTCGACGGGACGGGCGTGGTGCAGACCCACATGACCAACTCGCGCCTGACCGATCCCGAGGTGCTGGAATTCCGCTTCCCCGTGCGCCTGGACAGCTACGAGATCCGCGCAGGATCCGGCGGGGCCGGGCGCTGGCGCGGCGGTGACGGTGGATCGCGGCGCATGCGCTTCCTCGTGCCGATGACCGCATCGATACTCAGCAACGGGCGCATCGTGCCGGCGTTCGGCCTGGATGGCGGTGCGCCTGGCGCACTCGGCGACAATCGCATCGAGCGCGCGGACGGGCGCGTCGAGCGGTTGGGGCACATCGGTTCTGCCCAGATGCAGCCGGGCGATGTGTTCGTCGTCGAGACACCCGGTGGCGGCGGCTTCGGTCGTGCCGTCGACGCGCCGAGCGAAGTAAGTCGCACATACGGCAGATAACTGCGTCGAAACCCTCGGTTCAGGGGGGTGTTTCAACGCCTCCGGCCGACTCCCAGCCCTCTGGCGTCCGTAACATTCGGTGCCAGAAGATTCAACTTTCCGTCGACGGGCCGGCAACGGTCTTGACCTTGCCTCGGCACACCGGCACTTATGTCCCTGATTGACCGCTTTCCAAGTCTTGCACCGTCGCTGATGGCGGCCTTTTGCATCGGCGCCGCCGGCATGCCGGCCCACGCGGCCGATGCCGTGCCGCAGCCTGCGGTGGCGTCGATTTCCGCGGCGGCCGAGCCAGCAACCGAAATGCCCGGCTACCGGGTCTCGCGCGGCGACGAACTCAACTTCCGCTTCTTCTACACACCCGACCTGAATACGTCCGCCACCGTGCGGTCGGACGGCCGCGTGGCACTGCCGCTGATCGGCGAGATCCGTGTCGAAGGCCTGAGCATGGCCGAACTCACCAGCACGGTCGAAAAGATGATGGCGGCGCAGGTGCGCCGGCCGCAGGTGGTGATCAATGTGCAGGGCTCGGCGTCGCAGCGGGTCTTCATCGGGGGCGAGGTCGCTCGACCGGGCGTGCAGCCGCTGCTCGGGCCGCTGACGGTGCTGCAGGCCGTGATGGCCGCCGAAGGCCTGCGCGATACGGCGCAGGCGCGTGGCGCCATCGTGATCCGGCGCGGCCCGGCTGGCGAGCGGCAGGTGTTGCCGGTGGATCTGGCTGCAGCGATCGAGGGTCGCGACCTGTCCCAGGACTTCGCCTTGCAGCCGTATGACGTGGTCATCGTGCCGCGCAGCGGCATCGCCGATCTCAACCTGTGGATCGACCAGTACATCAAGCGCGTGATCCCGTTCAGCCTGGGGTTCAGCTACACGATCAACAGGAACGGGGTGGTCCGATGAACGCGCTGTCGGTCGCACCGTCGTCCGCGGCAGCACCGCAGGGTGCCGCGCTGCGCGAGATTCTCACGATCGCGTTCCGCGACCGCCGCCGCATCGGCGCAGCGCTGCTGCTCGGCCTGGCGCTGACGGCCGCGGTGGCGCTGATGGCGCCCAAGAAGTACATCTCCGAAGCGGCGCTGCTGCTGCGGCTCGGGCGTGAGTACATCTACACGCCCGAAGTGGGCGACCCGAGCAACAGCGTGCCGATCGCCTATGACCGCGAACAGACGCTGCTGGCCGAAGCCAAGATCCTGACCAGCCGAGACATCAAGGAGTCGGTGGTCGACAAGATGGGGGTCACGCAGATCTACCCGGCACTCGCCGGTGTCGAGGCCAGGTCGGGGCGCGACCAGGCCGTGCTCGCGATGGAGAAGTCCCTGGAGGCGGAACTGCTCAAAGGCTCGAACCTGATGCAGGTCGGCTTCTCGCATGCCGATCCGGCGGTCGCGGCCAAGGTGCTGTCGGAACTGATCGATGCCTACTTGAAGAAGCGCAGCATCATTTTCTCCAGTGCCGCCTACGGCAATGCCGAGGCCGACTTCGTCGCACGCACGATCCAGTTGAATGCGGCCGAAGCGAAGCTGGCGGCACTGAAGTCCGAGCGCCGGATCCGCGCCTTTCCCGAAGAACAGAGCCTGCTGCTCGCGCAGCGCAATGCGCTCGAGGTGCGCCAGGCCGACAACGCGCTGGCGCTGGCGCAGGCGCGCGGCCGTGCGTCGGTGCTGAACGCCAGCATGGGTGGCCTGACCGCGGACGTGGTGCTGTCCAGCGAAACCCAGCGCAGCGAGGCGATCGAGAATGCGCGCCGCGTGCTGCTCGACCTGCGCCTGAAAGAGCGCGACCTGAGCTCGAAATATGTCGACACCAATCCGGCCGTGGTGGACGTGCGTGCGGACCTTGCGCGCACCACCGAGTTCCTGCGCGACCTGGAACGCACGCCCTCGCGGGTGGTACGCACCGGGCGCAGCCCGTCGCGCGACGTCGTCGAGGCCGACCTGATGCGCACGCAGGCCGACCAGGGCCAGGCACGCGCCGGTGTCGGCGCCCTGGCCGCCCAGCGTGCCGCGATCGACGCCCGCCTGACCGTGCTCGCCGAAAGTGAACAGGACCTGCGCGCGCTCGAGCGCGATCGGCGCCTGGCCGAGATCAACTACGAAGCGGCTGCGAAGCGCCTGCGCGATGAAATGGTGCTGGACGACCTGGACCGCAAGCGCAAGTCGAACGTGAGCATCGTGCAGCCGCCGCTGGTGCCGCTGCAGGCCAAGTCGCTCGTGCCGATCATTGCGCTCGTGGGTGTCTTCCTGAGCCTGTGCGCCGCCTTGTTGACGGCGTTCCTCAGCGCGCTGTGGCGCGACACGTTCATCACGCCCGAGCAGGCCGAACGCTCGCTGGGCTTGCCGCTGCTGGCCGCCGTGCCCGAGGGCCGGCGGTGATCGGTTCGGCCCCCGCGAACGCTGAACCAGCCGCTGCTGGCCGGCGCGAGGCGCTGCATCGCCTGGCCGCCGGCGCAGCCGCGGGCTGCTGGGCCTCGATCGCGCCAGCACACGCGGCGACGCCGGTGCGGCTCCCGGCCATGCGCCGCGGCCTGAACCTGACGCACTGGTTCGAGTACGAACGTGGGCAGTCGGTGTCGGCGGCGGAGATGCGCGCCATGCGCCAGATCGGGCTCGATCATGTGCGCATTCCGCTCGATCCGGTGGTGATGGGGTGGGCGCCGGACGGCGGCGGTGCAACGCCGACCTTCCTGCCCGCCGTGCGCACCGCGCTCGAACAGGCACTCGACGCGGGACTGGAGGTCGTGCTCGATCTGCATCTGGAGCCGGCGACCAAGCAACGTGTGGAAGAGCGCCCGGCGGCCGAACGGGCCGTCGTCGCGCTGTGGTCGCAGATGGCGCGCGCGCTGGCCGACCTTCCGCAGGATCGAGTCGCTTTCGAACTCTTCAACGAACCGCAGTATTACGGCCTGCAGGCGTGGCGCTGGCCTGCTTTCCAGCGCCGTCTGCTGCAGGCGGTGCGCGAGCATGCGCCCCGCCACCTGGTCCTCCTCAGCGGCAATGAAGGTGGCAGTTTCGCCGGGCTGCGACAGTTGCCCGCGGTGGCCGACGCAGCCGTGGCGCACGTGGTGCACTTCTACGACCCGTTCCTGTTCACGCACCAGGGCGCGCACTGGCTCGACACACGCTACACCACGGCGGGCCTTCACCATGGTGTGCTGTACCCCTCGGCGCAACAGGTCACGCGGCCCGCAAGGCTGACCCGGGCACATCCGCGCGCCGCCACCGAAATGGCTGCCTACGTGGCGCAGGACTGGGGGCCGGCGCGCATCCGCGCCGAGCTTTCGCGTGTGGCGGATCATGCCCGCCAGCATGGCATTCGACTGGTGTGCAACGAGTTCGGCGTGATTCGGGCCAACGTCGACGTTGCGTCGCGATATCGCTGGATCGAGGACGTTCGAGAAGCGCTCGAGGCGGAGGGCATCGGCTGGACGCTCTGGGATTACACGGACATCTTCGGCATCACGGCCGAGTCCGCGCTCCAGGGCCGCACGGGCATGCGCACGATCGATTCGGGCGCCCTGCAGGCGCTCGGCCTGGGCACCCGCGCGCCGGCACCGGCCGGAGCGACCCGGCCATGAACGATCGTCCGGACTCGCTGTCACGGACCCTGGGCTGGGCGCTGTTCATTTCCGGCATCGCCTGCTACTTGCTGCTGTCGGCGCCGACCTTGCTGCGGTTCGGCATTCCGTACGACGCGCCCTTCGGCCCGGTGCCGGCAAAGATCCACCCCGGCAGCTACCTGCTGCTCATGGCGTTGGTCGTCACGCTGTCAAGCCATGGCCATCCGTTGCGCGTGCTCGGGCGCGAGCTGCGCCGCCAGCCGCTGCTCTCCAGCTACACGACCTGCATGGTGTTGATATTCGTCTGGGCGGTGTATCGCCACGGCACTTCGGGTGCGGCCTTCATCATCGAGGCACTCTGGATGCCGGCCGTGGCCGCCTACACGCTGTCGTTGCACGACGCGCGCCGCCATGGCCAGACGCTGCAGGTCATCATGGTGCTCATCGGCTGCAATGCCGTGGTGGCGATCGGCGAATCGCTGCTCAAGACGCGCCTCACGCCGCTGTACATCGGCCGCGAGGATGCCATTGCCGATTACTACTTTCGCGCGTCGGCTTTCCTGGGTCACCCGCTCGCCAATGCGTTGGTCACGGTGACGCTCCTTCCCGCCGTGACGATGCTGCCGTGGAAGCTGGTCTGGCGCGTGGCGCTCGCCGTCGCACTGATGCTGTCGGTGCTGGCTTTCGGCGGACGAGCCAGCCTCGTGGGCGGATTGGTCGTCTACGGGGCCATGGCGGCATGGAAGCTCTCCAGCGATGCCGTACATGGCCGCTACTCGTACCTGAAGCTCACGGGCGGACTGCTCGCCTTGATGCTCGGCGCCACGGCCCTCGTCGGCGTGGTGGCGGCCACGGGTCTGGGCGAGCGCATCTTCCAGAATCTGCAGCTCGACAACAGCGCCGGCGTGCGGGTGCGCGTCTGGGAGGCGTTCGACCATGTCTCCACCGCGGACCTTCTCGTGGGGGTCCCACCTGCGCGCATCGACGACGTCGCCGTGAAGATGGGCCTCGACCCCCTCTACGAGGCGATCGAGAACTACTGGATCTACCTCAGCCTGTTCCTCGGCCTGATCGGCTTCGTGCCCTTTGTCGTGGGACTCGCGTGCCTGGTCTTCAGGATGTGGCGCATCGCGACACCTGCCATGCGCGGCGCGATCTTTCTGTTCCTCGTGGCCGGCTCGACGGCCAACACGCTGGCCGCGAAGACGGTTTCCTTGAGTCTGCTGGTCACCGCGATCGTCGCCGGTGCAGGACAATCGCGGACATCGAATTCGAGAAGGCGCGATCCGCCGTTGCAGGTGGGACGCGTGGACCTGGGTGTCGTCGGGGGGCGACCATGAAAAGAACACGTATCCGGATCTTCTATCCGGCCGATCCGGTGGGTGTCGTGCCCGGTGGCATCGACACGTTCCTGCGTGGGCTCATCAAGTGGGCGCCGGCCGACCTGGACTTCAGCCTCGTGGGCATGACCACCGACCCCGTGGCCCGGCCCGTCGGGCAATGGACACGTTGCCGCACGGGTGACCGCGAGTTCGATTTCCACCCGGTGGTCGCCGTCGGCGACGCCGGGGGCCGCGGCCGCGTGCCGCTGTCCGTCCGCTTCAGCCTGGCCACCTGGCGGATGCTGGATGCCTTGCGCACCGACTTCGACATCTTCGACTTCCACCGACCCGAACCCAGCCTGCTCTTCCGCGAAGACCAGCGGCCGAAGAACGCGTATTTCCACCAGGACCCCAAGATCGTCCAGCTCGAACAGTCGGACAACCTCTGGAAGCACCTGCCGGCGCTCTACAAACGCGTCGAGCGCGCAGCCATGTATGGATTCAGCAGCGCCTGGTGCGTGCGCGAATCGGGGGTGCAGACGCTGCGCGAGCGCTACCCGAGCATCGCCGGGCGTGTCAATTTCATTCCGACCTGGGTCGACGCCGAAATCTTCCACCCGGTGGCCAGCGATGTGCGCGAGGCGCTGCGCCGCCAGTTTGCCCAGGCGCACGGCATCGACGTACAAGCGCAGTGGATCATCAGCGTGGGTCGCCTCGACACACAGAAGGACCCGATGCTGATGCTCGAGGCCTTTTCGCGCCTGCGCAGGCAAGGGCGGCGCGTGGCGTGGCTGGCCGTCGGCGACGGCGTCTTGCGGCCCGAGATCGAACGCGGGATCACCAGCGCCGGCCTGGGGGGCAAGGTACACCTGCTCGGGTTGCGCCCGCCGGCCGAAATCGCGCAGTGGCTTTGCGCCAGCGATGTCTATGCGTTGACTTCCGCCTACGAAGGCATGCCCATGGCGCTGCTCGAGGCCATGGGCTGCGGGCTGCCGGCGGCGGTGACCGACGTCGGGGAGGTGCGGCGCGTGGTCCAGGCCGGTGTCAACGGGGCTGTTGCCGTGTCGCGCGACGCCGACGGCTACACCCAGGCGCTGACCCAGGTGCTCGACGGCGCGAGCACGCTCGGTGGCCGTCCGGCGCTGGCGGCCGTGGAGCCTTTCCAGCCGGCCAAGGTGCTGGCCGGCGTCTATGACAACTATCGCCTGCTTGGCCAGGCGATCGCCCTCGTTCGCGAGACGGCGCGCAAGAACCATGTTGCCGACGCACCGGAGCGACTTCGCCGCTCCGTGGTGGGCGTCCCGATCGACCTGCTAGACCGACCTGGCGCCAGTCGGCGCATCGTCGCCTGGGCCATGGCGCGCGAATCGCGCACCATGT
>JAHECD010000011.1 GCA_024641945.1 Rubrivivax sp.
CGCCGGCGTGTGCCCGGGTGGGTGGCGGTATCGGGTTGCAGCCCCTGGCGCGTGAGCAACCCGACGACGGTATCGATGCCGAGCCCGAGCTTGCGCACGAGCGCAAAGCCGAAGGCGTCGGCCTCGAACTCCTGCCGGTGCGACAACGTGTGTGCCTGCGCGCCGAGCGCGGCGGCCACCGGCTCGGTGGTCTCCGGCCGCACCGCGCCGGGAATGTGCTGCAGGTAAAGGCGGGTCAGCGCCGACCAGTGGTCGAGCTGCAGATGCCCGATTTCGTGTGCCAGCAACAGCATGCGCTCGCCTTCGGGCAGGTCACCCACCGATTCGCTCACCACGACCAGACGCCCGAGCACGGCTTCGGCATAGAGCGGGCCGCCGACGAGTCGCAGCCCGACCGGGCGGGGGGGCTGCGCGGCGGCCAGCAAGCGATCGAAGGTGGCGCGCACGCGGGCGCTTGCGGCGCTGGCCTCGTCGGCAGACGCGTGCTGCTCGAGCCGCAACTGCTGCGAGCGCTGCAGGACGTCAACGATCCCTTCGGCATTGGCCGTCAGAGAAAGACCCAGGAACAGAGCCGTCATCCAGATCCACCGCATGTCGCACCTCGCCTTGGCTGCCGTACGCGATACCTGCCCCATCGGCGGGCATCGACTCCGACTACAGGGCGCTGTGCAGGAGTCGTGCCAAGATAAGTGAAAACCCTAGGAACTTGTTCACGAAACAAGGGGAGAAAACCCCGTCAGATCAGGGATTGCGGCGGGTTCGGCGGCTCAGATGCTCACATTCCGGTGCGTCGCACCGGTCACACGCCCAGTTCCACGCCGGCGCCTGCGCATTGCGTCGGGCCAGGCGGGTGAAGAGCCCGTCACGCGGCAACTCGCGACGGCGCAGGAGCGGCGCCACCGCGTCGAGCGCGCTTTCGAGGCGTTGCCCGCCCAACCCCGACACGAGCGCCCACGGCAGTTGGTGCGCGATCAGCGCTTCCCGCAAGGCGGTATCGACCGGCTCGCGCACGTGCGCGCCGTCGCGCTGATGGCCGTCGGCCACCCACGGAATGTCGAGCGCGGTGAGCAGGCTGAGGTCGACGCGCCGGTGCAGCGTCGCGGCCGGCGCTTCGAGTGTGCGGTCGCCGAAGATGAGGCGGCTGTAGACCGCCGTGGTGAGCGCGGTGGTGTCGCACACCACGATGTCGTGGCGCGCCGCTGCCGCGTCGATGCGTGCATGCTGCTCGCGTGCAATCGCCGCCTGCTCGTGCGCCAGCGGCGTGCGGCCTTCGCGGTCGCACCACACGCGCAACCACTCGTCGACCCAGCACACGTTCAGTCCGGTTTCGTCGGCCAGGCGCGCGGCCAGCGCCTCGGCCAGCGTCGTCTTGCCCGTGCTTTCGGCGCCGAGCAGCGCGATGACGGTCGCCTCAGCCATGGTTCCGTTCGATCTGGCGCCACGCACGCCACCCGACCCACGACAGCACCAGAAAGACGGCGTACAGGAGCACCGTCAGCCACAGGCCCTTGATGCCGAAGAGGACGAGGCTGAAGGCATTGACGCCGAGCCAGACCGCCCAGTTCTCGATGTACTTGCGCCCGAGCAGGATCTGGCCGGTCACGCTGGCGACGGTGGGCAGCGCATCGAGAAAGGGCACGTCGCTGTCCGTGGTGCGCGCGAGCATCAGGCCGAGCAGCGGCCACGCGGCCACCGTCGACGCGGCCGCCACGACGCGCTGATGGCGCGTCATCCAGCCCACGCGCAGCGCCGTGCCATCGTGCCCGGCGCCGGCCAGCCATTGCCACCACCCCCACAGCGCCACGACGACGAAGAAGATCTGCAACGACGCCTCGCCGTAGAGCCGGCTGTTGGCGAATAGCAGCGCATACAGCAGCGAACTCGCGATGGCCATCGGCCAGCCGAGCGGATTGACGCGCAGGTTGAACAGCACCATCGCAACGCCGAGCACGAAGGCCACGATCTCGAGCCAGGTGACCGGGCTGCCCCAGAGCGAGAACGCGGCGGCGAACAAGGGCGCCGCCGCCTGCAGCAGCGCATCCATGGCCGGCGCCTCAGGGCCGCTTGGTCACCTGGACGAGGATCTCGTCCGGACGCAGCATGCCGAGTTCCGAGCGCGCCTTGTCCTCGACCATCTCGAGGCCTTCTTTCAGGTCGCTCACCTCGGCCTGCGCGCGTGCGTTGCGGTCGCGTGCGGCCTGGTTCGTGGCGAGCTGCGCGTCGAACTCGCGCTGCAGCCTCCAGACCCGCGGCACGCTGCCCTTGCCGAGCCACAGGTCGGCCTGCACGATCACAAGAAGTGCCGCCAGCACGATCGTGATCCAGCGGTTCACGCAGCCCCCTCGCCCGTGGCGCACGCCGACCCATCGACCCACTGCGAGGCGGGCCGGATGGAGGCGGCCCGGCGCTCGGGCGGCGCGGCGGGGGCGGGGCGCATGGCGTCAGCGCAGGTTGTAGAAGGCCGCGCGGCCGGGATAGCTGGCCACGTCGCCCAGGTCTTCCTCGATGCGCAGCAACTGGTTGTACTTGGCGATGCGGTCGCTGCGGCTCATGGAGCCCGTCTTGATCTGGCCCGCATTGGTGCCGACGGCGATGTCGGCGATGGTGCTGTCCTCGGTTTCGCCCGAGCGGTGGCTGATCACGGCGGTCCAGCCGGCGCGCTTGGCCATTTCGATGGCCGCGAAGGTCTCGGTCAGCGTGCCGATCTGGTTGATCTTGATGAGGATCGAGTTGGCCACGCCCTTGGCGATGCCTTCCTTCAGGATTTTGGTATTCGTGACGAAGAGGTCATCGCCCACGAGCTGGACCTTCTTGCCCAGGCGGTCCGCCAGATGCTTCCAGCCGTCCCAGTCGCCCTCGTGCATGCCGTCCTCGATGCTGATGATCGGGTACTTGTCGCACCAGGTGGCGAGGATGTCGGTCCACTCGGGCGCGGTCAGTGTCAGGCCCTCGCCCTCGAGGTGGTACTTGCCGTCCTTGTAGAACTCGCTCGCCGCGCAATCCAGGCCGATAGCGATCTGCTCGCCGGCGGTGTAGCCGGCCTTGTCGATGGCTTCCAGGATCAGCTGGATGGCGGCTTCGTGGCTGGCCACGTTGGGCGCAAAGCCGCCTTCGTCGCCCACCGACGTGGGCATGCCCTTGGCGTCGATGATCTTCTTCAGCGCATGGAACACCTCGGCGCCATAACGCACGGCCTCGCGGAAGCTCGGGGCGCCCACCGGGATGATCATCAGTTCCTGCAGGTCGAGGTTGTTGTTGGCGTGCGCGCCGCCGTTGATGACGTTCATCATCGGCACCGGCAACTGCATGCCCCCTGCGCCGCCGAAGTAGCGGTACAGCGGCAATCCCGATTCCTCGGCCGCGGCGCGTGCCACCGCCATGCTGACCGCGAGCGTCGCATTCGCGCCCAGGCGGCTCTTGTTCTCGGTGCCGTCGAGGTCGATCAGCGTCTTGTCGAGAAAGGCCTGCTCCGAGGCGTCCAGCCCGAGCACGGACTCGCTGATTTCGGTGTTGATGTGTTCGACCGCGCGCAACACGCCCTTGCCAAGGTAGCGCGTCTTGTCGCCGTCGCGGAGCTCGATGGCTTCGCGCGAGCCGGTGGACGCGCCCGATGGCACCGCCGCGCGGCCCATCGTGCCGCTTTCCAGCAGCACATCGCATTCGACGGTGGGGTTGCCGCGGCTGTCAAGGATCTCGCGGCCGACGATGTCGACGATGGCACTCATTCTTCTGTTTCCTCTCGGGTTGAATCCGTTCAGGCCGGGGCGGCGACGCCTTCGACCAGGACCATGTTGAAGTATTCCGTCGCACCGGCGCGCTTGGCGCGCGCGGCGCGGTACCGTGCGTCGTCGTAGAAGGCCTTGGCTTGTTCGTAGCTCGGGAAGCGCAGCATCGCCACCCGTGCCGGCATCCAGTCGCCTTCGAGCGCCTCGTGGCGGCCGCCACGCACCAGGTATTCGCCGCCGAAAGCCTTGACGGCCGCCGGCGCGTCGGCCATGTACTGCTTGTACTGCTCGGGGTCGGAGACCTTCATCTCGACGATCAAGTAGGCAGGGGTCATCGTGTCCCCCGCTTGACTTGCCAAGCAAACGCCAAGGATCCGGCTCCGCAGGACCGATGGCGTTGCGCCCTCGAGGGGGCGCGCGAAGCGCGTAGGGGCTGGGTCATATCAGCACGAAAAATCGTTCTCGAGCAGCGGCTGGGCCTTGACCACGCGGTCGAGTGCGAGCAATTGCTCCAGCAGCGCCTTCATGTGCTTCAGCGGCACGGCGTTCGGGCCGTCGCTCAGTGCGTTTGCCGGATCGGGGTGGGTTTCCATGAACAGCCCCGCGACACCGACGCCGATCGCCGCACGCGACAGCACCGGAACGAACTCGCGCTGCCCACCGCTGCTGGTGCCCTGGCCGCCGGGCAACTGCACGCTGTGTGTGGCGTCGAAGACCACCGGCGCGCCCGTCTCGCGCATGATCGCCAGGCTGCGCATGTCGGAGACGAGATTGTTGTAGCCGAAGCTGGCGCCGCGCTCGCAGGCCATGAAGTTGTCCTCGGGCAGGCCCTTTTCGCGCGCCGCCGCCCGCGCCTTGTCGATCACGTTCTTCATGTCGTGCGGTGCGAGGAACTGGCCCTTCTTGATATTCACCGGCCGGCCGCTCTGCGCGACGGCGCGGATGAAATCGGTCTGGCGGCTCAGGAAGGCGGGTGTCTGCAGCACGTCGACGACCTGAGCGACCGCCGCGATCTCGGTCTCGGCATGCACGTCGGTGAGGATCGGTACCTTCAACTCACGCTTGACCTTGGCCAGGATCTCGAGGCCACGTTCCATGCCGGGGCCGCGGAAGGACGTGCCGCTGGAGCGGTTGGCCTTGTCGTAGCTGCTCTTGAAGATGAAAGGGATGCCGAGTGCGCTGGTGATCTCCTTCAGCCGCCCTGCCACGTCCATCTGCAGTTGCTCGCTCTCGACCACACAGGGGCCGGCGATCAGGAAGAAAGGCCGGTCGATGCCGACGTCGAACCCGCACAACTTCATGCCGCTGCCTTGGTTTGAGCGTCCATTCGGGACCGCTTGTTTTCGAGCGCGGCCTTGACGTAGCTGCTGAACAGCGGGTGACCGCCCCAGGGTGTGCTCTTGAACTCCGGATGGAACTGCACGCCCACGAACCAGGGATGCACATCGAGCGGCAGTTCGACGATCTCGGTCAGCTTCTCGCGCTGCGTCAATGCGCTGATCACCAGTCCGGCGTGCTGCAGGCGTTCGAGGTAGTGCACATTGGCTTCGTAGCGGTGGCGGTGGCGCTCTGTCACCACCGGGCCGTAGATCTGGTGCGCCAGCGTGCCGGGCTTGACGTCGGAGCTTTGAGCGCCCAGGCGCATGGTGCCGCCGAGATCGGAATTGGCGTCACGCTTCTGGATCGAGCCGTCGCGGTCCTGCCATTCGTCGATCAGTGCAATCACCGGGTCCGGTGTGGAAGGCTCGAACTCGGTCGAATTGGCACTCGGCAGGCCGGCCACGTGGCGTGCATATTCGATCGTCGCGACCTGCATGCCCAGGCAGATGCCCAGGTAGGGCACCCGATGCTCGCGGGCGTACTTGGCCGCCAGGATCTTGCCCTCGATGCCACGCTTGCCAAAGCCGCCGGGGACCAGGATCGCATCGAAGCGCGCGAGCTGTCCCAGGTTGTCCGGTGTCAACGTCTCGGCATCGACGTAATCGATCTCGACCTTGGCGTGGTTGTGGATGCCGGCGTGGCGGAGCGCCTCGTTCAGCGACTTGTAGGAGTCCGACAGGTCGGTGTACTTGCCGCACATGCCGATCCTGACGGTCGTCTGCGGGTGCTCGACCTCGTGCACCAGCGAGTCCCAGCGTTTCAGGTCTGCCGGCCGGGTCAGCAGTTGCAGCTTCATGACCATCAGCTCGTCGAGCCCCTGTTCATGCAGCACACGCGGCACCTTGTAGATCGTATCGACGTCGGGCATCGAGATCACGCCGTGCAGCGGCACGTTCGTGAAGAGGCTGATCTTGTCGCGTTCGTCGTCCGGGATGTAGCGGTCCGCGCGGCACAGCAGCGCGTCGGGCTGGATGCCGATCTCGCGCAGCTTCTGCACCGTATGCTGCGTCGGCTTGGTCTTGAGTTCGCCGGCCGCGGCGATCCAGGGCACGTAGGTCAGGTGCACGAAGGCGCTGTTGCCGACGCCGAGGCGCAGGCTCATCTGGCGCACGGCTTCGAGGAAGGGCAGCGACTCGATGTCGCCCACTGTGCCGCCGATCTCGACGATCGCCACGTCGACGTCGGCGGCGCCGCGGCGCACGTACTCCTGGATCTCGTTCGTCACGTGCGGGATGACCTGCACGGTCTTGCCCAGATAGTCGCCGCGGCGCTCTTTCTCGAGCACGGACTTGTAGATCTGGCCGGCGGTGAAATTGTTCGTGCGCTTCATCCGGGTGGTGATGAAACGCTCGTAGTGGCCGAGGTCGAGATCGGTCTCCGCGCCGTCGTCGGTGACGAACACCTCGCCGTGCTGGAACGGGCTCATCGTGCCCGGATCGACGTTGAGGTAGGGGTCCAGCTTGAGGAGGGTCACCTTGAGGCCGCGCGACTCGAGGATCGCAGCGAGAGACGCTGCCGCGATGCCCTTGCCGAGGGAGGACACCACACCGCCGGTGACGAAGACGAACTTGGTCATTTTTCGCGGCAATTCCCGGCCCGGCGACGTGCCGCGAGAACTGCCCAAGGGGTAAAGCCAGATTATATCGGCGGGGTGGATGCGCCATGGCCGGAATCGACGATCACGTTGCAGGCATGCGCTACGATGCCGTGGCTTGCACCAGGTGCCTGCCGCTCGAGCACGACGCGGCGGGTTCAACGGGAAGCCGGTGAGTCCGCGGGAGAGGTCCTGCGACGATTCCGGCGCTGCCCCCGCAACGGTCAGCGAGGAGCGCGCAGCAATGCAGCCACTGGGGGTTCGGCCCCTGGGAAGGCGTTGCGCGCTTCGGTCGGCACGGTCTGCCTTCCGCACTCGCGAGCCCGGATACCGGCCCGGTGCACGGGTTGCTGGCATTGCGGAGGGCAATGTGCATGCGGCAGGCTGCGCCTCGCTCGCAGCAGGCTGCGGTGCGCGGGTCCTCCACTTCCGGCTGTTTGCGACGCTGGTCCGCACGGGGCGTGCGGCTGGAGGACAGTTCGATGATCAATCCCTTTCGCCGGCAACTGCTGCCGTTCGCCGCCGTGTGTCTTGCCGCCGCGGGCACGTGTTGGACTCCCAACGGTGCATCGGCGCAATCGCTGCCAACGCCTCAGATGCCGCAGGTCATGGTGGTCACCGGCAGCCACGAGCCCGTGTCGCTCGATCGGCTCGCCGCGGACGTCGTGCTCATCGACCGCGCCACCATCGAGACCACCACCGCCGACTCCGTCGCGGACCTGCTGCGCCGCGAGGCCGGTGTGCAGATCTCGCGCAATGGCGGTCCGGGGCAGAGCTCGGGGGCGCTGCTTCGCGGGGCGGCCTCGGTGAATACCGTCGTGCTGGTGGACGGCGTGCGCATCGGCTCGGCCACGCTGGGCTTCGCGCAGCTCGACGCGCTGAGCCCGACACAGGTCGACCACATCGAAGTGCTGCGCGGGCCGGGCTCGAGCCTGTTCGGGGCTGACGCGGTTGGCGGCGTGGTGCAGATCTTCACCCGGCGCGGGAGCCACGGCGCGCACCTCGATGCCCAGGCGGCGGTGGGCGGCTACGGCAGCAGCGACGTCTCGGCTGCGCTTTCCGGCGCCGCCGGCCCGTGGGACTACGCGGTCTCTGCAGGACGCGAGCGCAGCCGTGGCGTCTCGGCGCTGCGGCCCGGCGACACTTTCGGCAATTACAACCCGGACACCGACGGGTACGGATTGACCACGGCCCAGGCGCGCATCGGCCTGACGCCGTCGCCGGGCCATCGCATCGGGCTGACGCTGTTGGCCTCGCGCCTGAACGCGCAGTACGACGGCGCCGAATATCTCCCGCCGGATTTCTTGCAGGACCCGACGCCGGACTTCCGCAACCGCCTGACGACGAATGTGGCCACGCTCGACTGGCGCGGTGTGCTCGGGCCGGCGTTGACGGCGAGTGCACGCGTGGCGCACAGCGTCGACGACCTGCACAGCGGCGGGAGCGTGGTCGAGCGCTTCCGCACCGTGCGCGACCGGATGACGGCGCAGATCGCCTGGCAGGCAGGCGCCGTGGGCGAGGTCATCGGCGCGGTCGAGCATGTGCAGGAATCGGCCCGCGCGAGCAGCTTTTCGAGCGATGCCGGAAGGCGCACGAATTCCATCGTCGTGGCGCTCGAAGGAACTGCCGGGGGCTGGTCGTGGCAGGCCGATCTGCGGCACGACGACAGCTCCGACGTGGGCGGTGTCGGCACCGCTCGCCTGGGGGGGAGCCTGCGTCTTTCACCACAGTGGCGGCTGCGCGCGCTGGCGGGCACGACATTCCGCGCACCGAGCTTCAACGACCTGTACTACCCCGGCTATGGCGTCGCCACGCTGCGCCCCGAGCGCGGGCGCAGCGTCGAGGTGGGCGTGAACTGGCGCGAGGGTCCGAGCGAAGTGGCGGCCACCCTCTACCGCAACCGCGTCCGCGACCTGATCGGCTACGAGAGCGATCCCGCCGCCTGTCCGGCCGACCCGTCGTACAGCTTCGGCTGCGCACGCAACCTGAGCCGCGCGCGGCTTCAGGGCGCGACCCTGTCGGGGCACCATCAAGCGGGTGCGCTCGGCCTGCGTGCGCAGTTGGATCTGGTGGATGCCACCGACGAGGCCACGGGCCACCGGCTGGCGCGTCGTGCGGCGCATCAGGGGAGCCTTTCGACCGACTGGACGGCCGGCCGCTGGACGTTCGGCGCGAGCCTGCTGCGCATCGGGTCACGGCCCGATGGCGGTGCGCAGTTGCCGGCCGAGACCACGCTCGACCTGAGCGCGTTGTGGCGCCTGTCGACCCGTTGGCAGTTGCAGGCCAAGCTGCTGAACGCGACGGACACCGACGTGCAGCCGGCGCTGGATTACCAAGGCCTCGGTCGGCAGGCGTGGCTCATGCTGCGATACCAGGGCGGGCCGTGAACCGGGCAGGGCCACCTTCGACGGTTGCCCACCACCGGGCGCCACCGGCGGCACTTCGATGGCGGGCCTGGCGGCGCACGGCAAGCCTGGTGCTGTGGTGGGGTGCGGCGGTCGTGCAGGCCGGTGCGGCACCGGTCGTCGTGCGCGACGACCGTGGTGTCGAGCACCGGTTCGCGCAGGTGCCGCTTCGTGTGGTCACGCTGCTGCCGTCGCTGACCGAATCGGTGTGTGCGGTCGGCGCCTGCGGCCGGCTCGTCGGCACCGACCGGTACTCCAACTTTCCGTTGGCGGTGACAGCGCTGCCCAAGCTCGGCGGCATGGACGACGCGCTGCTCGAACGCATCGTGGCGCTGCACCCCGATGTCGTGCTCGCCGCCGTGTCCACGCGCGCGATCGATCGCCTGGAGTCGCTGGGTGTCCCGGTGCTGGCGTTCGAGTCCGACCGGCACGAGCAGGTGAAGGCGAGCCTGCTTCGAATCGGCACGCTCCTCGGTGCGACGTCCCGTGCCGAGGCCGCATGGGCCGATGTCGAAGCCGACTTCGAGCGCGCGGCCCGGCGCGTGCCCGTGCCGCTGCGCGGCCGCTCGGTGTATTTCGAGGCCGACGGCGCCCCTTATGCGGCCGGCGCCGGGTCGTTCGTCGGCCAGACGCTGGCACGGCTGTCCCTGCACAACATCGCGCCGGTGTCCATGGGCCCGTTTCCCAAGCTGAACCCGGAATACGTGGTGCGCACGCAGCCGTTTGTCATCATGGCTGCGCGCCGCAATGTGCTCGACATGCCGCGGCGGCCAGGATGGGCCGAACTGCATGCGCTTCAGGAGCGTCGTGTGTGCGCCTTCGACACCGACGCCTATGAACTGCTGATCCGTCCCGGACCGCGCATGGGGAAGGCGGCCCTGGCCATGGCCGAGTGCCTGTCCGACCTGCCCAATTGAAGGCGCCGGCCGATGTCCGAAACCGACCATCGCCACCGCCGCGCGCTCGTGCTGGCGCTGCTGTGGATATCGGTGGCACTGGTCGTCGCGGGCCTGGCGGCGGGCAGCGATGGCTGGAGCCTCGTGCCCAGGCTCGACGCCGGGCCCGAGTGGCTCGCCATCGTTGGCCAGATCCGCGCGCCGCGCACGCTCGGTGCGTGGCTCGCCGGTGCACTGCTCGGCCTGTCCGGTGCCATCGCCCAGGGGTTGTTTCGCAATCCGCTGGCCGATCCCTATCTGCTGGGTTCGGCCGCCGGCGCGTCGCTCGCGGTCGTGCTGGTGCTCGCGGCGGGCGCGTTGACGGATCCCGGCCTCCGGCACGCCGCCGGATGGCTGGTGGAAGTCGGTGTCGTCGCGGCTGCATTTGCCGGCGCGCTCGGCGGCATGGTCTTGACGCTGCTGCTGGCCCGTGGCGCCAGCCAGACGACGCGGCTGCTGCTGGCCGGCGTGGTGGTGGGTGTGATGCTCACCGCGGTGAACGACCTCGTGACGACGGCGGTGCCGCAGGCGTTGCGTGGGCGCCAGGGGTTCATGCTCGGCAATACGGCCTTTCTCGGCTGGACCAGCGTGGCCTGGCTGGCAGCCGGCCTCGGATTCGTCGCGCCGCTGGGCTGGCGGCTGTCGCGTGCGCTCGATGCGCTGGCCCTCGGCGAGGACAGCGCACGCAGCCTCGGCCTGGACCTCCCGTGGGTGCGCGGCGGGCTGGTCGCTGCACTCGCGCTGGCGACGGGCCTTGCGGTGTCCCAGGCAGGGTTGATCGCCTTCGTGGGCTTGGTCGCACCGCATCTGGTGCGGCGCTTCGCGCCGGCACCTCACGGCTTCTCCCTGCTGGCCAGCGCGGCGACGGGCGGCGTGCTGCTGCTCGCGGCCGACGTGCTGGCGCGCAGCCTCATCGCGCCGCAGGAACTGCCGGTGGGCATCCTGACGGCGATTCTTGGCGGCGGGTACCTGCTGCATCTGCTTCGGAAGCAGGGGAGCCGAACATGATTGGCGCCAGCGACCTCTGTGTCACGCTGGGCGGGCGACCCGTGATCGAAAGGCTGACGGTCGACTTCAGCCGCGGCTGGACCGCGGTGGTCGGCCCCAACGGCGCGGGCAAGTCCACGCTGCTGCGCACGCTGGCCGGTCTGTTGACGCCGGCGGCTGGCACGGTCGTGCTCGACGGACGCCACCTGCAGGCGTGGACCCACCGCGAACGCGGGCTGCGCATCGCCTGGCTGGCGCAACAGGGCGAAGCCGGTGGCGACCTCACGGCGCGCGACGTGGTGATGCTGGGGCGAATTCCGCACACCGGCCTGTTCGGTACACCGGGACCGGACGATCTGGCGGCCGTCGACGCCGCGATGCACGATGCCGAGTGCGCCGATTGGCAGCATCGCCGCCTGACCCAGCTGAGTGGCGGCGAGCGCCAGCGGGTGCTGCTGGCGCGCGCACTGGCGGTGCAGTCCCCGGTGATGCTGCTCGACGAGCCGACCACGCACCTGGACCCGCCGCACCAGGTGGCACTGGTGCGCCTGCTGCGCCGCCTCGGACAGGAGCGCACCGTGGTGAGCGTGCTGCACGACCTGTCGCTCGCCCTGCATGCCGACCGGGTCATCGTCCTGGCGGCGGGGCGCCTGCGCGCGGATGATCTGCCGGGCTCGCCCACGTTGCACGAGGCGGTGGCAGAAGTCTTCGAACGTGCCGTCCAGGTGCGGCGGGTGGACGACGCATTCGTGGTGGTTCCCGACCTGAACACACGGGAACCTCCGCCGGGACGTTGACGGCGGGCACGGCCGCGCGCACGATGTCCCCACGCTTTGCCCGCCGCGCCAGCGCCTTGGGCGTCGGGACACAAGGGAGTCATGTGATGAGACGCAGATCCGTTCTCTGGGGAGCCGCCGCGCTGGCGGGATGCGCCAGTCCCGAGTGGCGGGTGGGGCCCGGTGCGTCGATCTTTCACGACGAGCTTTTCGGTGCATCCGACGAGGCGATGGCCGCATCCGAAATCTTTGCGCTCAGCCCGGCAATGCGGGCTTGGATCGACGATGACGTCTCGGGGGCCTTCCGGCGGCGCGGCCCGCACTACGGGCTCATCGAGGCGCTGAGGGAGCCTTCAGGGCTCAAGATGACCTACGACGCCACGCTGACGCGCAACGCGGCGCAGGCCTTCGAGGCGCGCGCCGGCAATTGCCTGTCGCTCGTGATCATGACGGCCGTGCTCGCCAGGGCGCTCGGCCTGCGGATCGATTACCAGCAGGTCGACAACGGTGGCGTCTGGGACCGGTCCGCGAGCCTCGTCTACAGCCTCGGGCATGTCAACCTTCGCATCGGCAAGCAGATACCCGTGGCCCGCTGGAGCGACAGCGACGGCGACTGGATCACGATCGACTTTTTGGAGTCGGAGGTCGCCGACGGCGTGCGGAGCTGGTCGATCGGCGAGTCGCGCATCGTCTCGATGTTCATGAACAACCGTGCAGTCGAGTCCCTCGTCGCCGGTCGCAGCGACGCGGCCTATGCATGGAGCCGCGCGTCGATCGAGGCCGATCCGCGCCACGTCGATGCGTACAACACGCTGGGTGTGATTTATCTGCGCCACGGCAACAAGGCGGCCGCCGAGGCCGCGTGGCGTTTTGCATTGAAGCTGCCCGTGCCGCAGCCGCTGGCGCTGGGCAATCTGGCCGATCTGATGGAGTCGACCGGTCGAACTGCCGAAGCCCTTGGGATGCGCGCCGAACTGCAGCGCATCCAGCCGGTGACGCCGCTGAAGGACTACGACGACGGCCTGAAGGCGCTTGCGTTGGGTGATGCGCAGCGCGCCCGGCGGGCGTTCGAGCGCGAGGTGAAGCGTGGCATCCACTTTCATGAACTGCACCTGAATCTGGCGCGTGCGTACCTGATGCTTGGCGTGCTGTCCCGTGTGCAGGAGCATCTTGAACTCGCCCGCAAATACAGCACCACGCACGAGCAGCAGGCGCTGTACTCGGCCAAGCTGGCGCGCCTGAAGCAAGTCCAGGCGCAGTGAGCGCTTCGGCGCCGCTCGGCGTCAGTGGTCGTAGGGGGCCTGCACGGTGCGCTGGGAGATCCACCAGAGGTTGCCGTGTGCGTCGCGCACGCCGCCCTGGCGATCGCCGTAGGGCATGTCGTCGACGGGCATTTCGAGCGTCGCCCCGTGTTGCAGGGCTTGGGTCATCGAGGCGCCGGCATCCTCCACATAGAGGTAGAACGAACCCCGCATCGCCGGGTAGCGTGGCGACGATTCGCTCACCATGACGGTCGATGTGCCCAGGCGCACCTGCGCGTTGGCGATGGCACCATCGGGGCGCAGGCTGCGGCCGGATTCGACACCGCCGAGGCCGTCGACGAGAAATCGCACGAACGCTGCGGCGTCGTCGACGAAGAAATATGGGGTGACGGTGTTGAATCCGGGTGGGATGTACATGGCGGACTCCTTGGTCGTTGCCGGTGCAAGGCCATCGTAGCCGCCGCAACCCCAGCAACCGCCATTGGCGGGTGCCGGCGTGTCATCGATGGCCCGCCTTGCGGTTTCAGACCCTTCGGCCGGCGGCTGACGACCCGATCAGCGGGGCCCGGTGCCGCGCGCGCGTCGTGGGCTGTTGGGCACTCTCGGACTGCCACCACGCCTTGTGCCGGACCCTCGGCGGCAGGCTGCATGCGTCCCGCCGCTGCCGGCTTTGTGGAAGCCGACCCCACGCTCGCCCTTCTGCGTCCCGTGTCGTGACCGCCAGGCCCGGAATACCGCACCCGTCGTGAAAAAGACAGGCGACGTCGGGTCCGTGGCCGATCACTGCGCGCGCGGTACGGGCCGGCCGCGCGCCCGATGGGCTTGAACGATGCGTTCGTTCAGCGTGTCGAATTCCGCCAGCATCTTCGTGCAGGCGTCCTTCGATCCTTCGCACAAGTGGTCGGTCTGCACCGACACGCCGGCCGCGCCGCCGCGCTGGATGATCCGCCGCACCACCGACGGGTAGGCGGGATGCCCTTGTGGGGTGAACGACCATTGGGCCTTGGCCAGCGGTTCGTTGACGATGACCCAGTCGTCTTCGGAGTGGGTCACGATCGTGCCGTTGCCGTCGAGGGCCTGCAGTCCCGCCAGTGCTTGCGCCACGGTCTTGTAGGTGATCGGCGGCGCTGCCGGCGCGGACGCGGCCGCCGCCGCAGTCGCCGGCTGGGCTGCCGTGGTTCCCGCGGCACCGACTGCGACCAGTGCCATGAGCGCATGCACCACGGCGAGAAGGGCACGGACGGTGGTTCGGGAACGGGTCATGGCGGGCCTGCGAGGTGGGAACGTCGCCGGATGGTAGCCGCCGCGCCCTCGCGCGCGCGTCGTGCCGTCAGCCGCGCAGATGGCAGGCGACCCAGTGGCCGTCGCTCGAGGCGCGAAGTTCGGGTTTCTCGCTGCGGCACAACGGCTGTGCGATGGGGCACCGGGTGTGGAAGTGGCAGCCCGACGGAGGATGGATCGGGCTGGGCACGTCGCCTTGCAGCATGATGCGTTTGCGCTTGACCTGCGGGTCCGGAATCGGCACCGCCGACAGCAATGCCTCGGTGTAGGGATGCAGTGGGTTCGTGTAGAGCTTCTTGGAAGGTGCGATCTCGACGATGCGCCCGAGGTACATCACCGCCACCCGCGTGCTGATGTGCTCCACCACCGACAGGTCGTGCGCGATGAAGAGGTAGGTCAGATTGAATTTGCTTTGCAGATCCTCGAGCAGGTTGATGACCTGGGCCTGGATCGACACGTCGAGTGCCGATACCGCTTCGTCGCACACCACCAGCTTGGGATTCACCGCGAGAGCGCGCGCGATGCCGATGCGCTGGCGCTGACCACCCGAAAATTCGTGCGGATACCGGCGCATGTGGTCGGCGTTCAAGCCCACCGTTTCGAGCAGTTCGACGATGCGGTTCTCGTAGTCCGCGCGGGTCGGCGCCAGGCGGTGGATCGTGAGGGCCTCGCCGATGATGGCGGCCACCGTCATGCGCGGGTTGAGCGACGCATACGGGTCCTGAAAAATGATCTGCATGTCGCGCGCCAGCGCCCGCAGGTCGTTCTTGCCCATCGCGGTGACGTTGCGGCCCTCGAAACGCACCTCGCCCGACGTCGGCTCGATCAGTCGCAGCACGCAGCGGCCGGTCGTGCTCTTGCCGCAGCCCGACTCGCCGACGACGCCCAGCGTCTCGCCGGCCGCGAGGTCGAAGCTCACGCCGTCGACGGCGTGCACCTTGTCCACGGTGCCGCCGAACAGGCCGCCACGCAGGGGGAAATGCTTGACCAGGTCGGTCACCTGCAGCAGTGGCGTATCCGCCGGGCCCGCCTGAGTGTTCACGCCGCGGGTCCTTCAACTTCAAGGATGCAGGCCACCTTGTGGCCGGGCGCCACGTCGCGCAGCGGCGGCGTGGCGGCGGTGCACGCGGGCATGGCGAACTTGCAGCGCGGCGCAAAACGGCAGCCCTCGCCCGGCGCAATCAGCTTGGGCACCGTGCCCGCAATGGTTTCCAGCCGCACCTTGTGCGTGGCGGCCGTGTCGATGCGCGGGATCGAGCGGATCAGCCCTTGTGTATATGGATGTCGCGGCCGCGCGAAGAGCTCGCCCACCGGCGCTTCCTCGACCACCTTGCCGGCGTACATCACCACGACACGCTGCGCCACCTCGGCGACCACGCCCATCGCGTGGGTGATGAGCAGCACGGCCATGCCGAACTGCTCTTTCAGGTCGGCCAGCAGGTCGAGGATCTGGGCCTGGATGGTGACGTCGAGGGCGGTGGTCGGCTCGTCGGCGATCAGCAACTGCGGCTTGCAGGCCAGGGCCATCGCGATCATCACGCGCTGGCGCATGCCGCCCGAGAACTGATGCGGGTAGTCGCGCACGCGGCGCTCCGGCGTGGGGATGCGCACGAGCGTGAGCATCTCCACGGCACGGTCCATGGCGTCCTTCTTCGACAGCCCTTCGTGCAGGCGCAGGCTCTCGGCGATCTGCTCGCCCACCGTGTACACCGGGTTGAGCGAGGTCATCGGTTCCTGGAAAACGATCGCGATCTCCTTGGCGCGGATGCGGCGCATCTCGTCGTTCGTCGCCGTGACGAGGTCGCGCCCCTGCCACAGCACGCGCCCGCCCGCGATGCGGCCGGGCGGCATCGGCACGAGTTGCAGCACGGTCATCGCGGTGACGCTCTTGCCGCACCCCGATTCGCCCACCACACACACGGTCTCGCCGCGGTCGACCGTGATGTCGACGCCGTCGACGGCATGCAGCCAGCCGTCGTCGGTCTTGAAATGGGTCTTCAGACCCTGGATCTCGAGCAGTGCCATCGTGCCCGTTCCGTGGCCTACATGACCCGGCGCGGGTCGAGCGCATCGCGCAGGCCGTCGCCGATGAAGTTGATCGTGAGCACGGCCAGAAAGATGGCCAGCCCGGGGAACATCGCCCAATGCGGCGCGATCTCGAGGTAGTCCTTGGCGTCGAAGAGGATGCGCCCCCACGTGGGGATGTCCGGCGGGAAGCCCAGACCGAGGAACGACAGCGACGACTCCGCGATGATGGCCGCGGCGACGTCGATCGTGCCGGCCACGATCACCGGCCCGAGGGCATTCGGCAGGATGTGGCGCACCACCTGGCGGGGCACCGAGGCGCCGAGCGCACGTGCGGCCTCGACGAATTCCTTCTCGCGCAGCGCGAAGAACTGCGCGCGCACCAGGCGCGCCACCGGCATCCAGCGGAAGCCGCCGATCACGACCACGATCAGCACGAACGTGCCCACCTCGAGCCCGAAGACGGCGCGCAGGCTTTCGCGGAACAGGTAGATCAGGATCAGCAGCAGCGGCAGTTGCGGCAGCGACAGGAATAGATCGGTCAGCCACATCAGCGCCGCATCCACCGGGCCGCGCGAGATGCCGGCGATGGCGCCGATCAGCACGCCGACGAAGATCGCCACCAGCATCGCCGCCAACCCGACCGCGAGCGAGATGCGCCCGCCGTACAGCATGCGCGCGAGGATGTCGCGCCCAAGGTCGTCGGTGCCCAGCGGATGCACCAGCGACGGGCCGGCCAGGCGCGACGTGAAGTCGATCTCGTCCAGCGGGATGCGCCAGACGAGCGGCCCGAAGACCACTGCAAGGGCCAGCAGCGCGAGCACCACCAGGCTCGCCACCGCCATGCGATGGCGGCGGAAACGCCGTCCGGCCTCGCGCCACGGCGACGTGCCGCTGCCACGGCGCGGTGCGGCGTGCGCGGCGCGGTCAGTGATAGGTGATGCGGGGGTCGAGCCAGCCATACAGCAGGTCAGCCAGGAGGTTGAAGGCGATCACGAGGCACGACGAGACGAACGTAACCCCCATGATCACCGGCGTGTCGTTGCGCAGGATGGCGTCGATCAGCAGCGAGCCGATGCCCGGGATGCGGAAGATCTGCTCGGTGATGATGGCGCCGCCGAAGACCTGCGGCATCGTCAGCGCCACCAGCGTGACGACCGGGATCAGTGCGTTGCGCACCACGTGCTTGAGCAGGATCACGCGCTCGGCCAGCCCCTTGCTGCGCGCCGTGGTCACGTAATCGAGGCGGATCACGTCGAGCACCGACGAGCGCACGTAGCGGGTCCAGCTCGCGCCCTGGAACAGCCCGAGCACGAAGACGGGCATCAGCGATTGTTGAATGTGGGCCCACCACCAGGCCCACCCGGTGGCGCTGATGTCGGCCCGGTAGACGAAGGGCAGCCAGTCGAGCTTGATCGAGAAGATCAGGATCAAGACGATGCCGGTGAAGAACGTCGGCAGCGAAAAACCCACGAATGCGAGCGTGCTGGCGATGCGGTCGAACCACGAATAGGGACGTGCGGCCGACAGGATGCCCACCGGCAGCGCGATCAGCAGTGCGACGACCTGCGACGCCCCGATCACCGCCAGCGTGACCGGTACCCGCTGGCCGATCAACGAATCCACGTCGACGCGGCTGATGAACGAGAAGCCCCAGTCGCCGCGCAGCATCGCGAACAGCCATCGGAAATAGCGTTGCCACACCGGGTCGTCGAGGCCGAAGCTCTTGCGCAGGTTGTCGCGCACCTCGGGCGGCACGTTCGGGTTCTGCACCAGATCCGAGAACGGATCGCCCGGCGCCAGTGCGAGCACGGTGTACAGCACCACGCTGATGCCCACCAGGCTCAGCAGGGCGATCAGCAGGCGCCGCAGGATGTAGGGGCCCACGGCGGGTCGGCTCGCTCAGGGCCTCAGGCTTCTCGGTACCAGTTGTGCAGGCCGGAAAAGTCGAGGTCCCAGCCCGAAAGCATCGACGCGAGCTTGAGGCTCGCCCCACGAACCCGGGGCCGGCTGATGAGCGGGATGATGTGGCCGTCGGCCACGACGAGATCGTTCATCTGGATGAACAGCGCCGCGCGCTTGACCGGGTCGAGCTCGACTTCGGCCGCGGCATAGAGCTTGTCGTAGGCCTCGCTGCGCCAGCGCGTGATATTGCGCCCGGCCCATTTGTTCGACTTGGCCGAGACCTCGCGCGTCGTGAACTGGTCCATGAAGCGCTCGGGGTCGGGCTGGGTCATGGTCGTGGTGTACATCTCCATGTCGGTCCAGAACTTGCCGTAGGTATCGGGGTTGCCGACGTCCGACGAGAAGAAGACCGATGCGGTGACCGATTTCAGTTCGAGTTCGATGCCGGCCTTCTGGCACGCCTGCTTGACGATCGCCTGCTCCTTCTGGCGCGACGAGTTGATGGACGTCTGGTAGACGAACTTCATCTTCTTGCCGTCCTTCTCGCGCACGCCGTCGGCGCCCTTCTTCCAGCCGGCTGCGTCGAGCAACTGGTTCGCTTTCTCGATGTTGAATTCGAAGCGTGTGTTGGGCGAGCGGAACTTGGCCGGGTTGTTCAGGAAATTGCTCGTGGCGATGCCGGTGCGGCCGTAGATGAAGTCCTGCATGCCCTTGCGGTCCGCGAGCAGTGCCATGGCCTGGCGCACCTGTGGGTCGCTGAACGCGAAGTGCTTCGACTTGATGCTCGCGCGCTCGCCATCGACCTCGGTCCAGGGGTCCGTGGTATTGAGCAGCAGGAATTCGATATCGCCGCTGGAGACGATGTGCGCGCGGCCCTTGCCGCTGGTCTCCATCTTCTTGAGCACCTCGTCCTCGACCTGCAGGTTCCACGCGTAGTCGTATTCGCCGGTCTGCAACACGGCCCGCGCGGCCGACGTGGCGTCGCCGCCGCCCTTCATCTCGATCGCATCGAAATGCGGTCGGTTGGGCATGTGGTAGTTCGGGTTGGCCTCGCCGCGCACCATGTCGCCCGGCTTGAAGTCGACGAACTTGTAGGGCCCGGTGCCGACCGGCTTGAGATTGGTCGGCGCCTCGCGCGACTTGGCGCCGATGTAGGCGGCGAACAGGTGCTTCGGGATGATCATGCCCTCGGCGGCGACGAAGGCGGTGGCCCAGAACGGCGTCGGTTTCGCAAAGATCACTTTCACCGTGTGCGAGTCGACCTTCTCGACCTTGACATCCTTGTAGACACCCGCGGTCACGGCAGCGGACGCCGGGTCCTTGGCGAACTCCCACGTGAAGATGCAGTCGTCGGCGGTGAACGGCTGGCCGTCGTGCCAGGTGACGCCCTTCTTGAGCTTCCAGGTGACGCTCTTGCCGTCCGCCGAAAGGCCGCCGTTGTCGCGCGTCGGGACCTCGGCGGCCAGGATCGGGACGAGGTTGCCGTCGTTGTCCCAGCTTGCCAGCGGCTCATAGAAGATGCGCGAGCCTTCCTGGTCCTTGGTGCCATTGGCGAAGTGCGGCTGCAGCAGCGTCGCACCCTGCCACCACAGGGCCTTGAGCGTGCCACCGCCGCCGCGCTTGGTGGGCTTGTAGGTGAACGTCGATTGCGCCTGCGCGACGCCGGCATGCATGAGCATCATCGACGCCATCGGTGCGGTCAGGCCGAGGCCGACCATGTGCTGAATGAAGCCGCGGCGCGGCAGTCGACCTTCGCGGACGTCCTCGATCAGATGGCGCAGTTCATGGTCCAGCATGGAGTCACTCCTTGGGTGAGGCGGTCGCTGCCATTCTGTGGCAGCCGGTGGGCGCCGATGCTAAGGGTTGCCGACATGTCGGCTATCGGGGGCGGCCCGTACTGTCATCGACGGCAAATGCAAGACACGTGCCGCCCGGTCGGCGCGCGGGGTCGCCGCCCCGAGCGGGCCGCGGCCCACGAACATAATGGTCGGACATCTCCCGCGACGTCAGCACGACGTCGCCCCTCACAAGGACGCCCATGAAGACAAGAGCAGCCGTGGCCTGGAAAGCCGGCGCCCCGTTGACCATCGAAACCGTCGACCTCGAAGGCCCGAAGGCCGGCGAGGTGCTGGTAGAAATCAAGGCCACCGGCATCTGCCACACCGATTACTACACCCTGTCCGGCGCCGATCCGGAAGGCCTGTTCCCGGCCATCCTGGGCCACGAGGGTGCCGGCATCGTGCGCGAGGTCGGACCGGGTGTCACCAGCGTCCAGCGCGACGACCACGTGATCCCGCTGTACACGCCCGAATGCCGGCAGTGCAAGTTCTGCCTGTCGCGCAAGACGAACCTCTGCCAGCTGATCCGCGGCACGCAGGGCAAGGGGCTGATGCCGGACGCGACGAGCCGGTTCAGCCTCGAAGGCAAGCCGATCCTGCACTACATGGGCACCAGCACCTTCAGCAATTTCATCGTCGTGCCCGAGATCGCGCTGGCCAAGATCCGGTCCGATGCGCCGTTCGACAAGGCCTGCTACATCGGCTGCGGGGTGACCACCGGCGTGGGCGCCGTGGTCTTCAGCGCCAAGGTGGAGGCCGGGGCCAACGTGGTCGTCTTCGGCCTCGGCGGCATCGGCCTGAACGTGATCCAGGGCGCGCGCATGGTGGGTGCCGACAAGATCATCGGCATCGACCTGAACCCCGGTCGCGAGGCGATGGCGCGCCAGTTCGGCATGACGCACTTCCTGAACCCGAAGGACCACCCGAACATCGTCGACGCGATCGTGCAGCTGACCGACGGCGGCGCCGACTACAGCTTCGAGTGCATCGGCAATACGACCACCATGCGGCAGGCACTCGAGTGCTGCCACAAGGGCTGGGGCCAGAGCTTCATCATCGGCGTCGCCGCGGCCGGGCAGGAGATCTCGACGCGGCCGTTCCAGCTCGTCACCGGCCGCGAATGGAAGGGCTCGGCCTTCGGCGGCGCGCGCGGCCGCACCGACGTGCCGAAGATCGTCGACTGGTACATGGACGGCAAGATCAGCATCGACCCGTTGATCACGCACACGCTGGCGCTCGACGACATCAACAAGGGCTTCGAGCTGATGAAGAGCGGCGAGTCGATCCGCTCGGTGGTGCTCTACTGATGGCGGCCGGGCTCGAGACGCTGAGCGAGCACCGCTGCCACGGCGGCGTGCAGGGCTTCTACCGTCACCCGTCGGACACCATCGGCCTGCCGATGCGGTTTGCGGTCTACCGCCCGCCGCAGGCCGAACACGGTCCGGTGCCGGTGTTGTTCTATCTGGCCGGCCTGACCTGCACCGAGGAAACCTTCACCATCAAGGCCGGCGCGCAGCGCATGGCGGCGCAGCATGGCCTGATGCTCGTGATGCCGGACACCAGCCCGCGCGACACCGGCGTGCCCGGCGCCGGCGACAGCTGGGATTTCGGCACCGGCGCGGGCTTCTACCTCGACGCCACCGAGGCGCCGTGGTCGACCCACTGGCGCATGGGGAGCTACGTGGCCGACGAACTGCGTGCGCTCGTGCTGCAGCGGTTCGCCGCACGCGCCGACCGGGTCGGCATCTTCGGCCACTCGATGGGCGGGCACGGTGCGCTGACGCTGGCGCTGCGCCATCCCGGCCGGTACCAGAGCGTCTCGGCCTTTGCGCCGATCGCCGCGCCGATGCAGTGCCCGTGGGGCGTCAAGGCGTTCACCGGCTATCTCGGCACAGACCGGGCCGCCTGGGCGCGGCACGATGCCACCGAACTGGTCAAGGCCGGCGCGCGTGTGCCGCACATCCTGGTCGACCAGGGTCTGGCCGACGGTTTCCTGGCCGAGCAGCTGCATCCGCACCTGTTCGAGGCTGCCTGCCAGGCGGCCGGGCAACCGCTGACCCTGCGCCGGCAGCCGGGCTACGACCATGGCTATTACTTCATCGGCAGTTTCGTGGACGACCACCTGGTGCATCACGCCGGATTTCTGAATGCCTGAATCCGCGGCGACGGGCCGCGCGGGCCCGTCGTCAATCGAGTGCGCGCAGCACGGCCGCCGCGGTCTCGGCCGGCTTCTCCATCGGAAACAGGTGCGTGCCCTCGATCATCTGAATGCGCCCGTTGCAGACGCGCCGTGTCGTGACCATGCCCGCCTGGCGCATCTCGGCGGACTGCGTGCCGCCGATGAATGACACCGGGCACTGCGGTGGATGCCGGTGCAGCACACGTTCAAGGTGGTGCGGCAGCGTGTTGTAGAACCGGGTCTCGATCTCGCGCCGGAAGGCCAGGCGCACGTTGCCGTGTTCGGCGTCGGGTTCGATGCCGCAGGCGATGTAGTCCCCCAGGACCCGCGGGTCCCAGCGCGCGAATGCCGCCTTCGCCGCGTAGTGCCGGTACGCGTCGGCGGCGGTGGGCCACTGCCAGCGCCGGAACTGCGAGACCTTGCCAGGCGAGACACGCTTGATCAGCCCGGTGGCCTTGAACACCTGCAGCCCGTGCGCGCGCCAACCCGCCACCAGCGGCGAGTCGATGAGCACCACGCTCGCGGCCGCCTGCGGCCGGCGGCACGCGGCCAGCAGGCTGAGGAATCCACCCAGCGAATGGCCGACGAAGTGGACCTTCTCGCCCGGTGCCTCGCGCTCGGTGAAGGTGAGCAGTTCGTCCCGTGTGGGTGACCAGTTGCTGCGCACGGGAAAGGTCGCGTCGTGGCCGAACTTGTCGAGGGCGATGACCCGCCAGCCGGCCTGCCGCCAGACGTCGAACAGCGCCTCGTAGGTGCCGGCTGGAAAGCCGTTCGCATGACTGAAGGCGACCGTGCCCTTCGACCGCGCCCGTGGGCTCAAACGACACGCTCCGACGAATTGCCGATCTTGCGCATCGGTTCGTACCGGTTGCACGGGGCCATCAGCGGATGGGTGGCGTCGCCGCTGCCCCATTGCGGGTCGTCGATGCCCTCGAAGACCTCGCGCAGCCGTTCGCCCCAGGTCGAGTGGATCATGCCGAAGTAGGGGTTGTTCTCGTCGATGCAGACCACGCGGTCGCTCTTGAGTTCGCCCGCCTTGTAGACCACCAGGTCGAGCGGCAGGCCGACGCTGAGATTCGACTTGAGGGTCGAATCCATCGAGACGAGGGCGCACTTGGCCGCCTCGTCGAGTTGCGTCGTGGGCGTGAGCACACGGTCGAGGATCGGCTTGCCGTACTTGCTTTCGCCCACCTGGAAGAAGCAGGTCTCGCGGGTCGCCTCGATGAAGTTGCCGGCTGAATACACCAGGAACATGCGCATCGCCTCGCCGTTGATCTGCCCGCCGAAGATCATGCTCGCGTTGAAATCCACGCCGGCGTGTGCCAGCGAGGGCCCGTCCTGCTCGTACACACGGCGCACGGCCGCGCCGAGCACACGCGTCGCATCGAACATGCTCGTGGCGTTCCAGATCGTCAGTGGCGCCTCGTGCGGGCCGCGGTCGACCTTTTCCACCTGCAGGATCTCGCGCACGCTCTGGCTGATGCTCAGGTTGCCGGCCGACAGCATGACCATGAATCGGTCGCCCGGCTTCTCGTAGATGATCATCTTGCGGAACGTGCTGATGGCGTCCAGGCCCGCGTTGGTGCGCGAGTCGGACAAGAAAACGAGGCCGGCGTCGAGCCGGATGCCTACGCAATAGGTCATGGCGGATGGTCCTGACGAAGTGACTTGAGTCGGTACAGCGCGTCCAGCGCTTCCCGCGGGGTGAGTTGGTCCGGGTCGATCGTATCCAGGGCATCGACGAGTGCCGACGGCGGCGCCGCCGGCGCGGCCGCGGGCGGTGCGGCGAACAGATCGACCTGTGCCGCCTGGGCCCGCTGTTCGGCCTCGAGCGCTTCGAGCGTCGCACCGGCCTGGCGCACGAGCGAGGCGGGCATGCCGGCCAGCCGCGCCACCTGCACGCCGTAGCTGCGGCTCGCCGGGCCGGGGTCGATGCGGTGCAGGAAGACGATGTCGCGCCCGCTCTCGACCGCGCTCACATGCACGTTGACGGCGCGCTCGTGCCGGGCCGGAAACGCCGTGAGCTCGAAATAGTGGGTCGCGAACAACGTGAACGACTTGTTGCGGTCGTGCAGGTGGCTGGCGATGGCGGACGCCAGCGCCAGGCCATCGAACGTGCTCGTGCCGCGCCCGATTTCGTCCATCAGCACGAGGCTGTGTTCGGTGGCGCCGTGGACGATGGCGGCGCCCTCGGTCATCTCGAGCATGAAGGTCGATTGTGCGTTGGCCAGGTCGTCGGCCGCGCCGATGCGGGTGTGGATGGCATCGACCGGGCCGAGGCGGCAGGCGCGCGCCGGCACGAACGAGCCCATCGCGGCCAGCAGCACGATCAGCGCGACCTGCCGCATGAAGGTGCTCTTGCCGCCCATGTTGGGGCCGGTGATCACCAGCATGCGCGTTCGTGCGTCGAGCCGGCAGTCGTTGGCGATGAACTCCGCGCCACCGGTCTCGCGCAGCCGTTGCTCGACCACGGGGTGGCGACCGGCCTCGATCTCGATGCAGGGGTAGCTCACGAACTCGGGCCGGCACCAGCCGAGCGTGGCGGCGCGCTCGGCCAGCGCCGCCAGCGCATCGAGCTCCGAAAGCGCTCGTGCCAGTGCCAGCAGCTCGGGCAGAAACGGTTGCAGTGCGTCGAGCATCTGCTCATACAGCCACTTCTCGCGCGCCAGCGAGCGCTCCTGCGCCGACAGCGCCTTGTCCTCGAACGCCTTCAGCTCGGGCGTGACGAAGCGCTCGGCGTTCTTCAGCGTCTGGCGCCGGCGGTAGTCGTCGGGCACCTTGTCCAGGCCGGACATCGTGACTTCGATGTAGAAGCCGTGCACCTTGTTGTACTGGACGCGCAGGTTGGCGATGCCGGTGCGGGCGCGCTCGCGCTGCTCGAGATCGACCAGAAAGGCGTCGCAGTTGGTGGCGATGGCGCGCAGCTCGTCCAGTTCGGCGTCGAAGCCGGCTGCGATGACACCACCGTCGCGCAGCAGCACGGCAGGCTCGTCGGCCACGGCCGCGAGTGGCGCCGCCGCCGCAGCACCCGGCTGCAGGGCCGCGTGCAACGTGTCGAGCCGTGGCGTGCCGGAAGGGGCTACCGCGCGCAGCGCCGGCAGCGCCTGCAGCGTTGCACGCAGGCCGGCCAGTTCGCGCGGCCGAGCCTGCCGCAGTGCGATGCGCGAGGTGATGCGTTCGACATCGCTGACGTGTCGCAGGGCGTCGCGAAGCGGCTCGAAGCCGGTGTCCAGCAGGCGCACGATGGCCTCGTGGCGCTCGCTGGCGGCGGCACGGTCGCGTGTGGGCTGGCGCAGCCAACGCCGCAGCAGCCGGCTGCCCATGCCGCTGCGACAGGTGTCGAGCAGCGACAGCAGCGTCGGGTCGTCTTCGCCGCGCAGCGTCTGCGTGAGCTCGAGGTTGCGGTGGGTCGCGGGCGGCAACTCGAGCAGGTCGCTCGTACGCTCGACCGTCAACGTGCGCATGTGGGCCAGCGCGCGCCCCTGCGTATGTTCGGCAAATGCGAGCAGGGCGCCTGCCGCGGACTGCGCGGCCAGCAAGCCCTGTGCATTGAAGCCACCCAGGGATGCGACGCCCAACTGCGCGCACAGCTTGCGCTCGCCCAGCGCCGCATCGAACTGCCACGCCGGGCGGGCGGTGATTGCGCTTCGCAGCAGGGCCGCCGCTGCCGGCAGATCGCTGCCGTCGTGCAGAAGCTCGGCCGGTGCCAGCCGCTCGAGCCAGCCGGCCAGGTCGCGCTCGGTGCACTCCGTGAGGCCAAGCGTGCCGCTGGCCACACCGAGCCATGCCAGGCCCCAGACCGTGCCACCGGGCGCGCGCCGCTGGTGCAACGCCACGAGCAGCGTGTCGGCACGTTCGGCCATGAGTTCGCTGTCGGTGACCGTGCCGGGGGTGACGACGCGCACGACCTTGCGGTCGACCGGCCCCTTGGCGGTGGCCACGTCGCCGACCTGCTCCGCCACGGCCACCGACTCGCCCAGCTTGAGCAGGCGTGACAGATACGCCTCGACCGAATGGACCGGCACGCCGGCCATCACGACCGGCTCGCCCGCGCTGGCGCCGCGAGTCGTGAGCGTGATGTCGAGCAGGCGGTGCGCCTTGCGCGCGTCGTCGTAGAAGAGCTCGTAGAAGTCGCCCATCCGGTAGAACACCAGCGTGTCCGGATGATCCGCCTTGATGCGCAGGTACTGCGCCATCATGGGCGTGTGGGCCGAGAGGTCCGCCATCGCGCGTGCCGTTGCGGCCGGCTCAGAAGGGTGCGTCGTCGGGCTTGGGCAGATCGGCCTTGCGGATTCGCGTGGCCTTGGCCACAGGAGCCACGGGGGGCGCGGCCGCCGGGACTGCCTCGGTTGAGGCCTCTACAAACGCCTGCGTGGCGTCGGGTGCGGTGCCGGCGCCTTGCGCGGGCGGCGGCTCGATGTCCTGGAGCACGCGGGTGTACGGTGCCAGCGTCTGCACGAGTTGCGCGTAGATCTTCGGGTTGCCGGCCACGACCTCGCGCTGGTAGAGAAAGTCGGCTTCGCCAGTGAAGTTGCCCACCAGGCCACCTGCTTCGGTGATCATCAGCGAGCCGGCCGCGCAATCCCAGGGCTGCAGTCCGGTCTCGAAGAAGCCGTCGTACCAGCCGGCCGCCACGTAGCACAGGTCCAGCGCGGCTGCGCCGGGGCGGCGCACGCCGGCGCAGTTCTGCATCACCTCTTCGAACATCTTCAGGTAGCGCTTGAAGTTGTCACCCTTGCGGAAGGGAAATCCGGTGCCGATGAGCGCGTCGGCCATGCGGATGCGCTTGGAGACCCGCAGCCGGCGATCGTTCAGGAAGGCGCCCCGGCCCTTGCTCGCGTAGAACAGGTCGTTGCGTGCCGGGTCGTAGACGACGGCTTGTTCGACCTTGCCGCGAAAGGACAGCGCGATCGACACCGCATAGACCGGCAGGCCATGGATGAAATTGGTGGTGCCGTCGAGCGGGTCGATGATCCAGAGATATTCGCTGTGCTTGGCACCGCGTGCACGGCCCGATTCTTCGGCCAGGATGGCATGGCCGGGGTAGGCGTCCAGCAGCACGTCGATGATCGCCTCTTCCGCCGCGCGGTCGACCTCGGTGACGAAGTCGTTGGCCCCCTTGGCCGCGACCTTGAGCACATCGATATCGAGTGCCGCACGGTTGATGATCGAACCTGCCGCACGAGCCGCCCGGATGGCGATGTTGAGCATGGGATGAAGCGCTTGCGACATGGGGGCGGCCTGGCGGTGTGGGTGCATCGAAATTCGACGCGGAAGGGGCGGCGGTGAAGAAAGAGCGATGCGGCTGACAATGCAGCCGCCTGTTGCACCCATTTTAGCGGCGCACACGCACTCTTCATGCCCGACCCGACGCGATTCATCCTGATGCACACGAGCCACGGTGGCAACGTGGGCGCCGCGGCGCGTGCGATGAAGGTGATGGGTTTCAGCGACCTCGTGCTGGTGAAGCCGCGTTTCGACGACGTGCTGTCGCGCGAGGACACGCTGGCCTTTGCCAGCGGCGCCGCCGACGTGCTGGCGGGTGCACGCATCGTCGCGACCCTGGCCGAGGCATTGGACGGCGTGACCTACCTCTGTGCCACCGCCATGACACCGCGGGACTTCGGCCCGCCGACCCATGCGCCGCGCGACCATCTGCCGGCGCTGGCCACGAGCGGGCACCGCATCGGATTTGTCTTCGGGTCCGAGCGCTTCGGCTTGGCCAACGACGACGTCTACCGCTGCCATGCGGCGCTGTCGATTCCCACCGCCAGCGCCTATGGCTCGCTGAACCTGGCGCAGGCCGTGCAACTGGTGGCTTACGAATGGCGGCAGGCGTTGGGTGGATTCGTGGTGACACCCGCGACCCCGCCGGTCGAATGGGCCGATGCGCGTGCGGTGCAGGGGGCGCTCGACCACTGGCGCGAGGCGCTACTGCGCATCGGCTATCTCGATCCGCAGGCGCCGAAGAAGCTGATACCGCGCCTGAACCAGCTCGCCGACCGCCAGCAACTCACGCGTGAAGAAGTCCACATCCTGCGCGGCATCGCCCGTGCCGTGATCGATCGCGGTTGATCCTTGCGCGTGAATCCCTCACGGGATCGTGCGCGGTGAGGGGCCGATCCCTTGGGCGCGGGGATGCCCCCGGTCGCGGACCGGCCGAACAATGACTCCATCGCGTCGTCGGACGCCCTCCCGAGCGAAGGAAGTCGTTGCATGGAAACCAAGCAGAAGACCGTGGTCGGCGCAGCACTTGCGGCGTGTGCCTTGCTCGCATTGCTGATGACCACACGCGCGCCGGCGGTCGCCAGCGTTTCCTTCGGCAAATCGTCCGTTGCACCGTCAGAGACGGCCGTGGGCATCACCACGCACGGGTTCCCGTTCAGTGCCGTCGCCCATTCGAATCCCACGCCCTTCACGCACCGGGATGCGCGCGCGCCGGTGGCGCTTTCGTCCCAAGTCACCGCCGGCCCTGGCCTGGTCGTCAGCGTTGCGGGCGCGATGCCGGGACTCGTGGGGCGCGAGTTGCCCAGCAGCGAATCGCTGGGTGAAACGATCCTCGAAGGCACGACCTACAGCCCCGATGTCGAATTCACCTTCGAGCGCAATGTCCCACAGGATGTGACGGCAAACGTGGACGTTGCCAACCTGCACGCGCCGGACGGCTTCCAGGGCAGTGCCCCGCATGGCCCCTACCAGATCGCCGTTCCTGGCAAGTCACGCGAAGGGCATGAAGGTCAACAGGTCTCCCCGCTGACATTCACCCCGACGGGCGAGACGCTCGCAGAGATCCACCGGGCGCCGATCGCCGCGGTGCCGGAGCCGCGGACCTACCTGATGATGCTCTGCGGTCTGATCGGTATCGTGTCCTTGAGAAGGCGCCGCCAAGGCTGAATGCATCGAGAGCCCGTTTGGGCCGTGTGGACAGGGCCTTCGGGCCCTGTTGCCATTCCGGGCGCTTCGAGCGTGTGGTCGAACGGACGAATACACTGAATGTCATTCTTCCCGCGAGAAGCCCATGTTCAGCCGCCTGCGCGATGACATTGCATGCATCCTCGAACGCGACCCTGCGGCGCGTTCCACCTGGGAGGTGCTGACCTGCTATCCGGGCTTGCACGCCCTGGTGATGCACCGTTGGGCCAAGTTCTGCTGGCGCCACGGTTTGCGTTGGCTCGGACGGTTCATCTCGCACCTGGCGCGCATGTTCACCGGCATCGAGATCCACCCCGGTGCCACGATCGGCCGTCGAGTGTTCATCGACCACGGCATGGGCGTCGTCATCGGCGAGACGGCCGAGGTCGGCGACGAATGCACGATCTACCAGGGCGTCACGCTGGGCGGCACGTCGCTGGCCAAAGGCGCAAAGCGCCACCCGACGCTGGGCCGCGGCGTCATCGTGGGCGCCAATTCGCAAGTGCTCGGCGGCTTCACGGTGGGCGACGGCGCACGTGTCGGGTCGGGTGCCGTGGTCGTCAAGCCGGTGCCGGCGGGCGCCACGGCGGTGGGCAACCCTGCACGTGTCCTGCTGGCCGAGGCCGATGCAACACGCGAGGCCGTTGCCGCGAAGATGGGCTTTTCGGCCTACGGCGTGACGCAGGGCGACGACCCCGTGGCGCAGGCCATGAAGGGCCTGATCGACCATGCCGCCGGCCATGAGCACCAGATTGCTCTGCTCTGGCAGGCGATCGAGAAGTTGTCGTCGCGAACGCGCGAACTCCCTGCCGGCGGGTGTGTGCCGCAGGATGCGCAGACCGGCGAGCATTTCGACGCTGAGCGCCTGAACCAGCTCGTCAAGTAGCCTTGGCCGGTCGTTCAGCCGCCCCTCGGCGGGCGGACCGCCGATTTCGGCCTGAAGGCCTTGCACACGGCATCGTCGGTCTCCAGATAGGGCCCGCCGATCAGGTCGATGCAATAGGGCACCGCGGCAAAGACGCCATGCACGGGTGGTGTTGCCTGTGGCAGGCCTTGAAGCGTCTCGGCAATCGCCCTCGGTTGGCCCGGAAGATTGATGATGAGCGCGTGGCCCCGGATCACGGCAACCTGGCGCGACAGGATGGCGGTCGGCACGAACGCCAGGCTGATCTGGCGCATCTGCTCGCCGAAGCCCGGCATCTCCTTGTCGGCCACCGCGAGCGTGGCCTCGGGCGTCACGTCGCGTTGGGCCGGGCCGGTGCCGCCGGTGGTCAAGACGAGTGGGCAGTGCGCGTTGTCGACCAGGTCCTTCAGCGCAGCCTCGATCTGCGCCTGCTCGTCCGGAATCAGGCGTGCATCCCATTCGATCGGGTTGCGCAGCGCCCGGCCGAGCCATTCCTTGAGGGCGGGAATGCCTTTGTCTTCATAGACGCCGGAGGACGCACGGTCGCTGACGGAAACCAGGCCGATGCGGATGGGATCGTGGTCACTCATTTTCGAGCTCGCTGCGGATGAACTGGAAGAGGTCACGATAACTGCGTGTCTGGCGCACGGCCACGCCTGGCGCCGCCTGCTCGCGGGCCTGCGGTCGTGCTGCACGCAGCAGGCTTCGCAGGCGTTGCACGTCGCTGTCGGGGTACTTCTCCGCCCAGCGCGTCAGGGCGTCGTCGTCGCCGAGCAGCGCGGTGCGCCAGCGCTCCGATTCGTGCAGCAGGAGCGCGTCCTTGGCAGTGCCGAGCCGGGCTGCGGCGACGGACTCCTGCAACGGTGCCACGTCGGCAGTGCGCATCAGCTTGCCGACATACTGCATCTGGCGTCGCCGCCCTTCGTGAGATCGTGTGCGGCGGAACTGCTGAATCGCTTCACGCAGCAGATCGGGCATCGGCGTGGCGGCCAGGCGGGCGTCGGACAGCTCGCTGACGGCCTCGCCCAGGGCCTGCAGGTCGTGCGATTCGCGCTTGAGCTGGCTCTTGCTCGGACGGCCGGCTTCGTCGAACGGGTCATCGGCTTCGCGTGGGGGCGTGCGGCCGGGGGCAGGGCGTCGGGACATCACGACCATGATAATCGGCGTCTTCCTTCCGAAACGACTGCGTGATGCCCGCCAAAGCCACTGCTCCCTCCACACTTGCGACCGCCCCGACGTCCGACAGCGGGTTTGCCTATCGGCGTGACCAGTTCCAGCAGGTCGTCGACGACGTGCTCACCATGGCGCGCGAACTCGGGGCGAGCGATGCCGGCGTCGAAGTGTCGGAGGGCACGGGTCTTTCGGTGTCGGTGCGCAAGGGCGAGCTCGAGAACGTCGAGCGCAACCGCGACAAGTCGCTCGGCGTGAGCATCTACCTCGGCCAGCGCCGCGGCAATGCGAGCACGTCCGACTTCTCGCTCGCCGCGCTGCGCCAGACGGTGCGCGCCGCCTACGACATCGCGCGATTCACCGCGGAGGATCCGATGGCCGGTCTGCCCGACGCGCAGGACCTGGCCACGGCGCAGGATGTGGCATTGGATCTCGACCTGTTCCATCCCTGGGCGATCGACGCGGCGGTGGCGGCCGACATCGCGCGCCGCGCCGAGGATGCGGCTTTCGCGACCAGCCGCCGCATCACGAATTCCGAAGGTGCGGGTATCTCGGCGCAGCAGTCGCACTTCTGGGCCGGCAACTCGCGCGGCTTCCGGGGAGGCTACGCAAGCTCGCGCCATTCGGTGTCGGTAGCGCCGATTGCGGGGCGCGGCCGGGCCATGCAGCGCGATGCCTGGTACACGTCGATGCGCGATGCCGGCGAACTCGCCACACCGGAGTCCGTCGGTCGATACGCGGCCGAACGTGCGTTGTCGCGCCTGGGCGGAAGCCGCGTCAAGACGGGCCACGTGCCGGTGCTGTTCGAGTCGACCGTGGCCGCCGGTCTGCTGGGGGCCTACGTGCAGGCCACTTCCGGCGGTGCGCTGTATCGAAAGGCGACGTTCCTGCACGAGAGTCTTGGCCAGACTGTCCTGCCGGCGCACGTGGATATCGTCGAGGATCCGCATGTGCGCAAGGGCAAGGGCAGCGCGCCGTTCGACGACGAGGGCGTGCGCACGCGGGCACGTCGCGTGGTCGATGCCGGCGTGGTTCAAGGTTATTTCCTGTCGAGCTACTCGGCCCGAAAACTCGGGATGCGTACCACCGGGCATGCAGGCGGATCACAGAACCTGTCGCTCACGAGCCGTCTTACCCGGCCGGGTGACGATCTGGACGCCATGCTGCGCAAGCTTCGGCGCGGCCTCTTTGTCACCGAGTTGATGGGTCAGGGCGTGAACTACGTGACGGGCGACTATTCACGCGGGGCTGCCGGCTTCTGGGTCGAGGGCGGGCGCATCGTGCACCCCGTGGAGGAGATCACCATTGCGGGCAACCTGCGTGACATGCTCAAGGGCATCGTCGCCGTGGGGTCCGACGCCTATACGTTGGGCGCCAAGACGATCGGCTCCGTGCTGGTGGACCGCATGAAGCTTGCTGGCGCTTGATTGGTGCAGGCGCCGCGCCTCCACTCTGCGGAGATTGATGGTGCGAGGCCTGTTCCGGGCCCGGGAAACGTTTGGCAAGCCTGCCGGGCCAACGGGGGAAACCCCTTGCGGCTTGCATAGGGGCCCCTCCTAGAATCTTTCGCGAGATTCACATCGGGCGTCAGCGCCTACCCTTCAGGAGATCATTGATGGAGCGTCGTTCATTTGTCCAGGGCGCCGGCCTTGCCGGTGTGCTTGCAGCGGGGGTGGCACCTGCCGTCGTTCATGCCCAGGCCGCGTTGCGCTGGCGCCTGGCGTCGAGCTTTCCGAAGTCGCTCGACACCATCTTCGGTGCAGCCGAGGTCTTCGCGACCAAGGTCAAGGAGATGACCGGTGGAAAATTTGAAATCAGCGTGCACGCCGGTGGCGAACTGATGCCCGCGCTCGGCGTGGTCGACGGCGTGCAGAACGGCACGGTCGAAATGGCGCACACGGCGCCGTACTATTTCTTCGGCAAGGACGAGTGCTTCGGGCTCGGATGCGCCATTCCCTTCGGACTGAACAGCCGTCAGATGACGGCCTGGATGTACGAAGGCAACGGCCTGAAGTTGATGCGCGATTTCTACGCCAAGTACAACATCGTCAACTTTCCAGGGGGCAACACGGGTGCTCAGATGGGCGGCTGGTATCGCAAGCCCATCAAGTCGTTGGCCGACATGAAGGGCCTGAAGTTCCGCACCGGGGGGTTCCCTGGCAAGGTGATGGAGCGTCTGGGAGTCATCCCGCAGAACATTCCCGCCGGCGAGATCTACCAGTCGCTGGAGAAGGGCACGATCGATGCCGCCGAGTGGGTCGGCCCCTACGACGACTTGAAGCTGGGTTTCTACAAGGTCGCCAAATACTACGGGTATCCCGGCTGGTGGGAAGGCGGCCCGCAACTGGACTTCTTCGTCAACAACAAGGCCTACGATGCCTTGTCGGGTGAATACAAGGCCATCGTTGCGACGGCGGCGTCACATGCCCACGTCGTGATGCAGGCGCGATACGACGCCAAGAATCCCGCGGCATTGAAGGAACTGGTCGCGAACAAGGTTCAATTGTTCCCCTTCAGCAAGGACGTGCTCGACGCCGCCTTCAAGGCGTCGATGGATGTCTATGGCGAGCTGAACAACAAGAACCCCGAGTGGAAGAAGATCTATGCCGACTACTCGGCGTTCCGCAAGGAGGCGAATCTCTGGTTCCGCTTCACCGAAGCGCGCTTCGACAGCTATATGCAAAGCGTCCGGCTCTGATGTCGATCGGCGTGGACTGACAAGGCCCCGCGCCTGACTCGAAAAAAGGCCCTGCATCGCAGGGCCTTTTTCATGCGCGATCGTCAGGCAAACAATGATGCGACGCTATTTCTTCTTTGCTTCATCGCGCCTCATGGACTCCTGCAGGGCCTTCATCGGATCTTCGTTGGCCGTCGCACCGATGGCGTCACTGGCGGGGACCTCCGCCGGTTCGACGGCAAATGGATCGGATGCGGCCGCATCGGGCGCAGGTGCCGCGGTGCCTGCACCCATGCTTCGTAGCGCGGCGTCGACGTCGATCTTGTCGGTGACTGGCGCATCGTGTCCGACCATCGATGGGAACGCGATGATCAGGCCGACCATGATCACCTGGATGATCACAAAGGGTATCGAGCCCCTGTAGATCTGCCCGGTCGTGACCTTGGCAACGGGCTTGCCGGTGACGCGGTCGGTGTAGTCGTCGGCCGGCGCCACGCTGCGAAGATAGAAGAGCGCGAAGCCGAACGGCGGATGCATGAACGACGTCTGCATGTTCACGGCCAGCAGCACGCCGAACCAGACGAGATCGATGCCGAGTTTCTCGGCGACCGGGCCGATGAGCGGAATGATGATGAACGACAGTTCGAAGAAGTCGAGGAAGAACGCCAGGAAGAACACCAGGATGTTCACGACGATCAGGAACCCGAGTTGCCCGCCGGGCAGGCTGGTCAGCAGGTGCTCGACCCAGCGTGGACCATCGACGCCCTGGAATGACAGGCTGAATACGGTGGAGCCGAGCAGGATGAAGACGACGAAGCAAGACAGCTTCATCGTCGAGTCCATGGCCTGGCGAAGCAGCCGCATCGACAGGCGCTTTCGCCCGACCGCCATCGCAAGCGCGCCACAGGCCCCCATCGCACCGCCTTCGGTCGGCGTGGCCACGCCGAGGAAGATGGTGCCAAGGACGAGAAAGATCAGGGCCAGCGGCGGAATCAAGACGAACGTCACACGTTCGGCCATGCGGGACAGCAATCCGAGGCGCGCCACCTTGTTGGCGACGGAAAGTACGAACGCGACGCCCACGCCCACGCACAGTGACACGACGATGAGTTCGTCCGTGGGCGTGTCCTCGGGCCGGGATTTGGCGAACGCCAGCGCACAACCGACCGACAGCAGGGCCAGGAGACCGAGTGAGCGCAGGCCGGCAGAGCCATCGTCCTCGCGGATCGTGCGGGCTTCCGGCGGCAGCGCAGGTGCGTAGGTCGGCCTGAACGTGGCCACGAGCACGACGTAGCCGAGATACAAGCCCGTAAGGACGAATCCGGGAATGAAGGCGCCCTTGTAAAGGTCGCCGACGCTTCGGCCGAGCTGGTCGGCCATGATGATGAGCACGAGCGATGGCGGAATGATCTGCGCGAGCGTGCCCGAGGCAGCGATCACGCCGGTGGCGACGCGCCGGTCGTAGCCATACCGCAGCATGATCGGCAGCGAGATCAGCCCCATCGAGATCACTGACGCGGCGACGACGCCCGTGGTGGCGGCCAACATGGCGCCGACGAGGATGACGGCGATGGCCAGGCCACCACGGACCGGCCCGAAAAGCTGGCCGATCGTGTCCAGCAGATCTTCCGCCATGCCCGATCTTTCGAGGATCAGGCCCATGAAGGTGAAGAACGGAATCGCCAGCAGCGTGTCGTTCTGCATGATCCCGAAAATGCGCAGCGGCAGGGCCTGCATCAGAGACGCCGGCAGCAGCCCGATCTCGACACCGAGCCATCCGAACAGCAGTCCACAGGCGGCGAGCGAGAACGCCACCGAATAGCCCATCAGCAGAAAGACGATGAGGCCGGCGAACATCACCGGCGCCATGTACGCGTGCAGGAATTCGATCACTTGGCAGTGCCCTCCGCACGCGCACGGATCGCCTCGGCAAGCTCCTCCTCGGGTGTCTTGACCTGCGGCTTCTTGGTGGGGTCGTCGATCAGGCCCCGCAGGAACGCCACTCGTTTGATCAACTCGGACAGGCCCTGAAGGCCCAGCAGCGTGAACCCCATCGGTACGAGTGCGAAGACCGGCCAGCGGATCAGTCCACCCGCGTTGGAGGACATTTCACCTGTCTCGTAGGCCCTGATGACCAGAGGCCATACCAATACGATCACGGAGACGACGAACGGCATCAGGAAGGCCAGGATGCCGAAAATCTCGATCTTGACCTGGTTGCGTTTGGAGAACCGCTGAAGCACCACGTCGATTCGAACGTGTTCCTGGCGGAGCATCGTGTAGCCCGATGCAAGCAGGAAGACGCCCGCGAACAGGTACCACTGAATCTCCAGGAAGGCGTTCGAACTCATGTTGAAGGCCTTGCGCACGATCGCATTGGACGCGCTGATGACGACGGCGGCAAGCACGAGCCACGCGACGTGGCGCCCCACCCATTCGTTGAGTCCGTCGATGAGTCGAGAAAGCTTGATCAGGGCTGCCACCGCCGTGTCTCCGTAGTCGCGTACGAAGAGATTCTAGGGAGCCGCCGTGACGGTCCCAGACGGTGTTACCCGCAGCAGCAGTTCCCGGACGTCAACCTGACACTGCCAGCGCGTAAAGCCTCGCCGACCGAGCGCCGGAGCGGCAGAACAGAAGCACGGGGCGTGGAAGTTCCTTCAGCAGCGCGGCCATGGCGGCGACGTCCTCGGGCGACTGGTAAGCGCCGCTGACGGGCAGGTGGCGGTACTCGAGGCCAGCGCCGCGTGCCGCCGCTTCGATCATGGCATTCGCGGGTTGATCCGGCCCACCCTCGAAATCCGGCCGGTTGTTCACGACGCTGCGAAAGCCAGCCTCGGCGGCTGCAGCCATGGCCTCGGGTGTCAGTTGCGGCGCAACACACACGTCGTCGGCGATCTGGCGAACGGGGATCGGTTCTGGCATGACACTTCGCCTATTTCGATGAAAGGGCCTGTTTCACGGCGGCGGATACCAGGCCCATATCGGCCTTACCGGCCAGGCGTGATTTCGCCGCGCTCATCATCTTGCCCATGTCGCCGGGCCCTGCGGCGCCCACCTCCGCCACCAGAGCGGCGATCTCGGATGCAATCTCTTCTGCCGTCAGGCGTTGGGGCAGATAGGCCTCCAGCACCTTGACCTCGGCAGCCTCCTTGTCGGCAAGGTCCATGCGCGCGCCTTGCTGGAACGCGACGATCGAATCCTTGCGCTGCTTGATCAGCTTGTCGACGAGGCCGATGACCGCAGCGTCATCGAGCACGATGCGTTCATCCACCTCACGCTGTTTGCATGCAGCGAGCAACATACGGATCGTCGACAGCCGCGCGGCGTCCTTCGCCCGCATCGCGGTCTTCATGTCCTCGGTGATGCGATCCTTGAGTGTCGGCATGGCGGAACCCTTCGTAAACGACGAAGCCCGCTGCGGTTGCCCGCGCGGGCTTCAACAGTACGCCGGCATCGGATGCCGGCAGACGGTCAGTACAGCTTCTTCGGAAGTTGCATGCTGCGCACACGCTTGAAATGTCGCTTCACGGCTGCCGCCTTCTTGCGCTTGCGCTCTGAAGTGGGCTTTTCGTAGAACTCGCGGGCGCGCAGATCGGTCAACAGCCCGAGCTTCTCGATGGTGCGCTTGAAGCGGCGCAGTGCCACATCGAACGGCTCATTTTCCTTGACGCGAATCGTGGTCATGTATCTTGGTGGGATGGCTGGCAAAGACGAAGATTCTACACTGAACTCGGTCGGAGAGCCAAGTTGTGCCTGGGTGGCTGCTTACAGGGCACCGGCGCAGGCGTGCGCACTCGCCCACGCCCACTGAAAGTTGTAGCCGCCAAGCCAGCCGGTCACGTCGACCACCTCGCCAATGAAATGAAGCCCGGGCACCAATCGGCTTTCCATGTTGCGAGAGTCCAACTCACGTGTATCGGTACCTCCCAGCGTGACTTCAGCCTTGCGCCATCCTTCGCTGCCGTTGGGCACGACTTCCCATTTTGCGAGGCTGTCCGTGAGTCGCGTCAGGTCTTTGTCGCGCACTTGCGCGATCGGCACTGTGGCGTCCAGGTCACATCGCGCCAGCCAAAGGTCCGCCAAGCGCTGAGGCAGGTGCTGACCAGCTTCGTTGCCGAGCTGCCGGCGCGAATGCGCCTTGCCAGACTTCAGCGACTGCAACAGCGATGCCGACGACGCCAGGCCGATGCGCAAGGTCTGGCCTTCACGCCAGAAGTTCGATGCTTGCAAAACCGCCGGGCCGCTCAGCCCACGGTGGGTGAACAGCAGGTCTTCTCTGAACCTGCCACGGGGCTTGTCTCCGGCTTCGATGTCGACTTCACAGGAGAGGCCCGCCAGCCCGGCGAACGGGCGCCAAAGCGCGTCGTCGAAGGTCAACGGCACCAGGCCGGGCCGAGGCTCGACCAAATGGTGGCTGAACTGCCGCGCCAGCCGGAATCCGAAATCGGTCGCGCCAATCTTCGGAATCGAAAGACCGCCTGTCGCCACCACCAGTCGCGGCGCCGCAACCGTGCCGCGATCTGTGTCGATCTCGAAACCGTCGCGTTGCCGTACGGCGCTGACGCTGCAGGGCTGCCACCGTTGTACGTGGCCGGAGGCACATTCCTGCAGCAGCATCGCGATGATCTGCTCGGCCGAGTCGTCGCAGAACAGCTGGCCACGGTGTTTCTCGTGGAACTGGATGCCGTGGCTTCGGACGAGGGATATGAATTCCGACGCGGGATAGCGCGCCAATGCCGACTTGCAGAACGCCGGGTTGTCCGACAAAAAGTTCGCGGGCGCGGCGTCCCGGTTGGTGAAGTTACAGCGGCCACCACCAGAGATTCGGATCTTCTCGGCCAACTTGGGCGCGTGGTCGATCAAGAGCACGCGGCGGCCGCGTTGCCCGGCGATGCCGGCGCAGAAGAGGCCGGCCGCGCCGGCGCCGACGATCACCGCATCGAAGCGCTCCATGGAGACGGATTATCGGCAGGGTCCGATGTGACCTTTGGCGCAGCGGCCACCGCACGGCCTCGCAACACATCCCCGACGATGACGATCGCCGGGCTGCCGAGACCGGCGGTGCGGACGTCCGCTGCCAGCGTGCCCAGCGACGTGACCAGGCTGCGCTCGGCCGGCGTCCCCGCGTGTTGCACCACGGCGGCAGGCGTCCCCGCCGGCAAGGCCGTCAGCAGGCCCGCGTGCAATTGCTCCAAACGTGACATCGCCATGTACACGACGAGGGTCAGACCTTGCGCCGCCGCTGCGCCGAGCGTGCGCCAATCCGGGCCCTCACCCCCGCTTCGGGCATGGCCGGTCACGAGGATCACACCGTGGGCATGGTCCCGGTGCGTCCATGGCGCGCCCACGGCCGATGCGGCCACCAACCCTGCAGTGATGCCGTGTACGACCCGCACGCTCACGCCGGCCGCCTCGAGCGCTTGCACTTCCTCGCCGCCGCGCCCAAAGGTGAACGGGTCACCGCCCTTCAGTCGAACGACACGCTCTCCAGCTTGTGCCTCGCTCACCATCAGGCGTTCGATGAAGGCTTGCGGCGTGCTCGCGCACCCGCCGCGCTTGCCGACATGCACGATCCGGGGTTGACGGCGCTTGCGTCCGAGCGCCACCCGCAGGATGGCATCGTCGACGAGATCGTCGACGAGCAGCAGGGTCGCCTGCCGTATCGCCTTCAGTGCCTGCACGGTGAGCAGATCCGGGTCGCCCGGGCCGGCCCCGACGAGGGCCACCTGGCCCGGTGACCGCCGCCGCGCCGTCATGCCGATTGCCCCAGTCCCGCCCTGCGGCGCTGCGCCGCCAGGGCGCCGACCAGGCATCCGACCTGCGCCATCAGCGGCCCCGGCGCGGGCTTTTCGCCGCTGACAACGGACTGGATGTAGTTTGCGGTGGACGCTGCGTCGCACTCCTGCGGCAGCACCGGCAGTTCGGTCAGGATGCCCTCGTGCGCGGGCACCGACAGCGTGGGGTCCGACAACCCGTGCAGATAGATGTCGAGTCGCGGCCGTCGGCGCGGATCTGCGACCGGCTCGCCTTCCGTGCCTCGAAGCACGAGCGCGTCCATTCGCGCCTGCGTGACGAATGAAGCGGTAAGCAGTGCATATTCGGGGTGGGTGTGGTTGATCACCCGCATCACTCCGGCGCCCGACGGTGCCAGCAGCTTGGCGACGGTGTGACCGGAGTTGCGCAAGCCGACGACACGGCGCACGTCGAGCAGACGCGCCAGTGGTGCACACCAGACGTCCGTGTGCATGAACACTGGTTCGTGGCGTGCCCAGGCGTGGCCAACTTCCAGCGCGTCGCGCGCGCAGGTCAGCCCGAGGTGTCGAAAGATCTCGGCCGTCGTCACGCGTCCAGGGTCGATGCCCGGCCCATGCACGAGCACGTTCACCCCTTCCTGGGCCAGCAGCAGGGCGACGAGGGCGGTCAGGTTGGGCAGTCTGCGGGCACCGTTGTACGAGGGGAGCACCACCATCGGGGCCTGCACCGGAATCGGCAGGCTGCGCTCTTCGGCGGCCTGCAGAAAGCCCATCAACTCGGCAACGGATTCACCCTTGATGCGCATGGCCAGTGCAAATGCACCAGTCTCGAGATCGCTGCACTTGCCGTCGAGCAATTGGCACATCAGGTCATGGGCCTGCTCGCGTTTGAGGCTGCGGGCACCTTCTTTGCCGCGACCGATCTCCTTCAGATACTGCGCAATGCTCATGTGTGGTCTCCTGCACGAGCGATTCGCAAGTTTCGGGCCGGTTACCCAAGCGGCATTGCAACCTCACCCATGCTCGCACGGACCATGCGCCGCAATTCCGGCAGGCACGAGCCGCACTGCGTCCCGCAGCGAAGGCCGTCTTGTATGCACGCAAGCCTGGATTCGGCGGGTCCGTCGCAGGTGGACAGCATTTGCAGGATCCGGGGTTCGCTGACGTCCAGGCAACTGCACACCTGCCTGCCGCGCACCGGTACGGCGCCGGGGGGGCGCGAGCCGGGGAGCAGCAGTCCGCGGCCGATGTCCTGCGCGGGCTGCTCGTCCTGCAGCAACGCACGCACCCAGGGTTCCGCGCTCGTGTCGCCGGCGAGCATGAACGCCCGCAGCATTGCATCGTCACCATGGGACACGAGCCGCGCCGAGCGGCGCTGCCCCCGACGGCGGTCGTCGTAACGCAGGACGTCCACTTCGGCGAGACCGAACAGCGATTCGATCGTGTCGATGTCGGCCGTGTCGATCGGTGTAGCCGACGCGATACGAAGCAGAACGCCAGCGCGGTCCCGTCCGAACGGGACGCAGGCCGCATAGCCGAAACGTGCCATGACAGGTTGCAGCGCTCGCCGAAGGTCCGCCTCGGTTGCATCGGTGCACCAGGTGGCGGCCACCAACTGCCACGCCAGTCCGGCGGGCTCGATGCGCACGGCGGCATGTTTGAGTTCCGGCTGGTTCGACTGTGCGCAGCGCGCTGGTGTCGTCACTGCATTGACGCCCCCACCACCGGCCCCGCCCAGAAACTCGTCACCCCAATGCATCGGCAAAAAGGCTTGTGCCGGCGGGGTTTCATCGGTGGACCGCACGGGCACGACGAGCGAGCCGCGCCGTGACGTCATGCGCACGAGGTCGCCGTCGGCGAGGCCCAGGCGTGTCATGTCCTGCCCGTGCAGGTCGAGCGCCGGCTCTGGCGTATGACCGAAGAGCCGTGGCACCGTGCCGCTGCGGCTCATGCCATGCCACTGGTCACGCAGGCGGCCGGTATTCAATGCAAACGGATAACGCGCATCGCGTGGCTCCGCGACCGGTTTGAAGGCGACGTCCGCGAATCGCGCGCGGCCGTCCGCGGTGGCGAACCGGCCATCGGTGTAGAGACGCTTGGCACCGACGGACTCGCCTTCTGGGCAGGGCCATTGGGCTGGTGCGGTGTCGAGAAGGTTGTACGTCAGCCCGGTGATGTCGAGGTCGCGCCCGCGGGTCGAGGAGCGGTGTTCGTTCCAGACACTCTCGGGCGACGCGTAGTCGAAAAGCGTGGGGAGGCCCGGGCGCAGCCTGGACTCGAGGCGCCGCGCAAAGTCTGCCGCGATGACCCAGTCGTCGCGCGCCGTGCCGGGCGCCGGCACCGCCGCTCGTATACGGGTGATGCGGCGCTCGCTGTTGGTTACCGTGCCGTCCTTCTCGCCCCAAGTCGATGCCGGGAGCAACAGATCGGCATACCTTGCAGTCGCGGTGTCGGCAAAGGCTTCCTGAAGCACGATGAATTCGGCGCGCTCGAGGGCGCGCCGAACGGTGGCCTGGTCGGGCAGTGATTGGGCCGGGTTGGTGCAGGCGATCCACAGCGCCTTGATGCGCCCGTCGGCAGCCGCCTCGAACATCTCGACCGCGGTCAGTCCGGATGCCGCTGGAACACTGTCGACGCCCCATTGCCGCGCGACCTGCGCGCGGTGCTCCGGGTCGGACAGGTCGCGGTGAGCCGACAACAGGTTGGCCATGCCACCGACCTCGCGCCCGCCCATGGCGTTGGGTTGGCCGGTCAACGAGAACGGGCCCGCGCCGGGGCGACCGATCTGGCCCGTGGCCAGGTGCAGGTTGATCAGGGCCGCGTTCTTGGCGGTCCCACTCGTGCTCTGGTTCAGGCCCTGGCAATAGAGCGAGAGCGTGGCCGGACGTTGGTGCGGGCCCAGGCCGTGCCCCTGGCCGAACCACCGGGCGGCCTGCACGATGGCGTCTTCCTGGAGACCCGTGATGCGCGCACCCTCCCGTGGCGTGAATTCGCGTACCCGGTCCTTCAGCGCGGCGAAACCAGTCGTATGCGATTCGATGTACCGGGTGTCGACCCAACCCTCCCACAACATCACATGCAGCATGGTGTGAAAGAGCGCGACGTCGGTGCCCGGCAGCAACGGCAGGTGCAGGTCCGCCATCGCCGCAGTCTCGGTGCGACGCGGGTCGACGACGATCATCTTCTGTGCCGGGTTGGCGCGACGCGCATCCTCGATGCGGCGAAACAGAACGGGATGCGCCCACGCCGTATTGCTGCCCGCGATGAACAGCGTCGTGGCATCGTCGACATCGTCGTAGCAGGCCGGTGGGGCGTCGGCGCCGAGCGTGAGTTTGTACCCGGCGACCGCGCTGCTCATGCAAAGGCGTGAGTTGCTGTCGATGTTGTTGGTACCCAGCAGGCCCTTGGCAAGCTTGTTAAAGACGTAATAGTCCTCGGTCAGCAACTGGCCTGAGATGTAGAACCCCAAAGCATCGGGACCATGCACGGCAGCGATGCCCGCGAAGCGATCGGCGGCATCGTCGAGCGCCTCGTTCCAGCCCACGCCTTGCAGTGCGGCGCCGCGCGTCAACCGCCGGAGCGGTTCGCGCAGGCGGGCATGCAGCGTCACGGGCGCCGTGGCCGTGAGGTGGAGGGTACTGCCCTTGGTGCACAGTCGGCCGAAATTCGCGGGGTGATCCGGATCCCCGCGCACGCCGGTGATCTGCGCACCGCTTGTCTCGATGATCACGCCACAGCCGACCCCGCAGTAGGGGCAGGTGGAGCGGGTCTCGGTCACGCCGTGGCCTGGGATTCGCGCAGGGCCCGCGTCGCGAGTTCGTGCGCGTCGAGGAATATCTGGCCGTCGACGACGGACACCGCGAACGGTGTCGTGCAACCGTGGTCTGGCGCCATGGCGTTGCCGTCGCGCAACCCGATCGTCCAGTTGTGCAGCGGACAGGCCACGCTGTCGCCGAAGACAATGCCCTGGCTCAACGGGCCACCCTTGTGCGGGCAGCGGTCCAGGAGCGCGAAGACACGGTCATCGGCCGTGCGAAAGACGGCGACATCGAATCCCCCGGGCCGCGCCACCCGGCGTGCGCCTAGGACGGGGATGTCGTCCAACCTGCAGATTTTTTGCGGGGCCTTCATGCCGGCGCTCCCAGACGTGCGAACTGGCGCGCATCCACGCCGGCCTTGTCGAACTCGAACCACGGGTCCGGTTCGCCGTCGAGCGCGAACTGAAGACGTGCCCACAGGGCCTCGCGGCCGGCCGCGTCTTCGACGATGCGTGACTTCACGTGGTCCAGACCCACACGGCTGAGCCAATGCACCGTTCGTTCGAGGTACCAGCCTTCCTCGCGGTACAACTGCAGGAAGGCGCCGCTGTACTCGAGTACCTCGGCCGGCGTCTTGAGCTTGACGAGGAACTGCGCCACCTCGGTCTTGATGCCGCCATTGCCCGCGACGTAGATCTCCCAGCCGGAGTCGACGCCGATCACGCCGACGTCCTTGATGCCGGCCTCGGCGCAGTTGCGCGGGCAGCCGCTGACCGCGATCTTCACCTTGTGCGGGGCATACATGCGCCAGAGCGCACGCTCGAGATCCTTGCCCATCTGCGTGCTGTCCTGTGTGCCGAAGCGGCACCACTCGCTGCCGACGCAGGTCTTCACGGTGCGCAAGGCCTTGGCGTAGGCATGGCCGCTGGGCATGCCGATGTCCTTCCATACGGCCGGCAGGTCTTCCTTCTTCACACCGAGCAGGTCGATGCGCTGGCCGCCGGTGACCTTCACCGTCGGTATCTTGTACTTGTCGACCGCATCGGCAATGCGGCGCAATTCGTCGGCCGTGGTTTCGCCGCCCCACATGCGGGGGATCACGCTGTAGGTGCCGTCCTTCTGGATGTTGGCGTGGCTGCGCTCATTGATGTAACGGCTCTGCGGGTCGTCCTGCGCCTCTTTCGGCCAGGTGCTGATGAGGTAGTAGTTGAGAGCCGGGCGGCAGCTCGCACACCCATTGGGCGTGCGCCAGGACATGCCTCGTTGCACGGCATCGATCGTCAGCCAGTGTTCGGCCCGGATGGCTTGGCGGACGTCCTCGTGACTGTGGTCGGTGCAGCCGCACATGGCCTTCTTCTTTGGCGCTGCGGAGTAGTCGCCGCCGGCCGTGAACATCAGCAGCTGTTCGACCAACCCCGTGCACGAACCGCAGGACGCGCTGGCCTTGGTCTGCTTGCGCACCTCGTCAAGCGTGAACAGCCCCTTCTCCTTGATCGCCTTGCAGATCGTGCCCTTGTTGACACCATTGCAGCCACAGACCTCGTCGGTGTCGGCCATCGCGGCCGCCTTGCTGTGCCCTTCGTGTCCGACGTCGCCGATATTGGACTCGCCGAACATCAGCCGGTCGCGAATGTCGTCGACGCTGCGCCCTTCGCGAAGGAGCTTGAAATACCAGCTGCCGTCGACCGTATCCCCATACAGGCATGCGCCGACGAGCTTGTCGCCCTGGATGACGAGTTTCTTGTACACGCCGCCGAAGGGGTCCGAAAGGACGATCTCCTCGAACCCCTGATCGGTGGCGCCGCCCATGAAGTTACCGGCCGAGAAGAGGTCGATGCCCGTGACCTTGAGTTTCGTGCTCGTCTGGCTGCCCGTGTAGCGCCCGATGCCGAACTCGGCCAGGTGCGTCGCGCAGACCTTGCCCTGCTCAAACAGCGGCGCCACCAATCCGTAGGCGATGCCGCGGTGCGACGCGCACTCGCCGACCGAATAGATGCGCGGGTCGGTGATGGTCTGCATCGTGTCGTTGACGACGATGCCACGCTGGCAGTGAAGGCCCGACTTCTCGGCGAGTTCGGTATTCGGGCGGATGCCGGCCGCCATGACGACCAGATCGGCGGGGATTTCGCTGCCGTCCTTGAACTGCACCGCACGCACGCGACCGCCCTCCGTTCCCAGCAGCGCCTGGGTCTGTGCGCCGAGCAGGAACGTCATGCCGCGCTGCTCGAGCGACTTCTGCAGGAGGCCCGCCGCGGTGCCGTCGAGCTGGCGCTCCATCAGCCACGGCATCAGGTGCACGACGGTGACGGTCATGCCCCGTTTCATCAGTCCATTCGCCGCCTCCAGGCCGAGCAGGCCGCCGCCGACGACCACGGCATGGCGGTACGCCGTTGCAGCATCGATCATCGTCGTCGTATCGGCGATGTCCCGGTAGGCGATCACGCCTTCGAGGTCCTTGCCGGGGATGGGCGGAATGAACGGCGTGGATCCCGTCGCCACGAGCAGGCGGTCGTATTCGGCAAAACTTCCGTCGTCGGCCGTGACGATGCGGTGCTTGCGGTCGATGGAAACGACCTTGCGCCCGAGATGCAGGGTAATGCCGTTTTCCGCATACCAGGTCAGCGGGTTCAGGACGATCTCGTCGAGAGTCTGCTCGCCCGCGAGCACGGGGCTGAGCAGGATGCGGTTGTAGTTGGGGTGCGGCTCGGCGCCGAAGACAGTGATGTCATACAGCTCGGGCGCAATCTTCAGCAACTCCTCGAGCGTTCTGACGCCAGCCATGCCATTGCCGATCATGACGAGCCTGAGCTTCTTCATGCGGGCCTCCGGCACGTTGCGGGGCCACGGCGTGGCAGGTGAACAATGGCAGACATCGGGCTCTCCGGGACGACAGAGCACTTCACTGCGCACGCCACTGTGCACAGGGCCGGCGGTGCGATATGCCCGGCCCACGGGCGCCTCGCCGCGTCCGCACCAGGGTTAAGCACCAACCGTGCCAGTGGTATGCGCCACGACGAGGGCAAATTGATTCGTGCGCTTTTGCCTCAAGTTAGGGATCGGGCCGGTCTGAAGGGTCCCAGGCCCTTGATCTGATCGGCGACCCCGACCAAGATGGTGGATGGCTCCGGTTTGGAGTCACTTCCATTTCCCTGCAGCCGCCGAGTTCTCACGATGAATGTCCGTTCCGAGGCCGATGCATCGTCCAACCGCGCGATGGCCCAATTGCTCCGCGCCGTTCTGGAAGGGCAGGGTGCCCTGCTGTTGATGAAGGAAGCGACCACGGGGCGTTACGTCCATGTCAACGATGAAATGGCAGCGTTCCTGAAGCGCTCGCCCGAATGGTTGTCAGGAAAGACCGACGCTGATGTCTTCGAGCCAGGCATCGCGACCGCGCTTCGTGCCGCCGAACAGACCGCGCAGTCACAAAGCGGGCCACTCGTCAGTGATCACCGCATCGAATGGGCCGGCCTGCGCCATGATTTCTCTGTGTTGCGCGTCGTTCTCGACGGCGACCCGGGTGCCGATCGCCTGCTTTGCAGTGTCTGGTCGGACCAAAGCGCGGCGCGCATGAAAGAGGTGCAGATGCGCACCGCACTGGAGCAACTCGAGCAACAGCAGCGAGCCAACGAGGCGCTACGCCGCGAACTCAAGGATCAAGGGCTGCGTGATGCGGCATCCGGGCTGTATACACGGTCGCATTTCGAGGACCAGTTGCGGCGCGAAGTGGACTTGTCCACCCGCGAGCATCGCGAATTTGCGCTCGTATTGATCGAAGTCGACCCGTTGAGCGATGCCGTTCTTGCGCTTGGCGACCCTGCGCAAGCGCGGATCTTTGAGGCCATGGGCCGGTTGTTGCGCAGCAACACGCGTGCGATGGACGCCTCCTGCCGGCTCGACGGGACAAGGTTCGCGGTGTTGCTGTCCGGTGTCGGGCTGGCAACGGCCCATTCACGCATGGAAGGCCTTCGTCGCCAGTGTGCGACGCAGATCGTCGTGCACGAGGCGCAGGAACTCGGCTTCACCGTCTCCATGGGTGTGGCGAGCTTCCCGCACACTGCGCACTCGCAGGAGGACTTGGTGGCGGCCAGCGAAAGCGCGATGGCCGAGGCGCGGCGCCGCGGCGGCAACCACGTCACGCTGGCCAGCATCCGCTTCGAAGCGGGCGGTGTCTAAGCCCTGAGCAGAGACTGGACCGCGCGCCATTCGGCCTCCGTCACGGGCGTGATGGACAACCTGTTTCCCCGCTGCAGCACCCGCATGGTCGCCAGGGTCGGCGCAACCCGCATTTCGGAAAGGCGCAGCAGGCGCGTCTTGCGCACCAGCCTGACGTCCAGCTGAAGCCAGCGCGGCGCCTCTGGGCGCGACTTCGCGTCGAAATACGGGCTGTCGCGATCGAATTGCGTCGAGTCCGGCGCCAGGCCGCCCGCCACCTCGGCCAAGCCGGCGACGCCCGGCTCCGGACATGACGAGTGATAGAAGAGGACGCCATCGCCCACTTGCATCTCGTCGCGCATGAAATTCCTCGCCTGGTAGTTCCGCACACCGGTCCAGGGCAACGTCTGGCCGGGCGCCGCCGCGAGGTCGTCGATGGACACCTCCGAAGGCTCGCTCTTCATCAACCAAAATTGGGTCATCGCGTGCCACCGATCGGCGTGTAGAAAGCGAAGGTGTCCGCCGCGACCCGTGGGCCGCATTCCTGAACCCTCAGGGAAGTTCAGGTGGGCGAGGTCAGCAGGGCTTCGGGTTCATCTGACGCGAGACGATCACACCTGCCTTGCGATATTCCAAGCCCTGGCTCAATGAGCATCGGTTCAAGGAAATATAAGACCCACGCAATCACGACGGACAAAACCATTCTAGGCCCGCACTTGGGACCCCGTCGTGCAGAAATGTCGCCGTTTGCACCTCGTCACGATTCAATCGGGGCTGCGCACGTTTGGGTTGTTTCGGATCGAATGCGCGCCGACCGCAGCGAGGGCCCACCCCAACGCGGCTCAGAGAAGGTGGCCGTCGTCGCCGATCGCGGCGTCGAGCTTGCGCACCAAGGCGTCGACGTCGACGCTCTGTGCCTCGCCCTGGGTCGCCGGCGCTGCTGGCCGCTCCGCCAGTTGATAAGCCAGGTTGAGCGCCGCAAGCACGGCGATACGTTCGCGTGCCTTGACCTTGCCACCATCCCGAATGGCGCTCATCTCTCTGTCCACGGACGCGACGGCGGATGCCAGAAGGCCTTCGCCACCTTCGGGGCAACCAAGGATATAGCCCTGACCTAGGATGGTGACTTCGACCTGCTTCACGTGGGTCCTCCGGCATCGCGATGCTCCGCGGGCAGCCGATCGAGCAAGGCATCGACGCGGGCGCGGGCCGCACCCAGGCGCGAACGCAGGTTGTCGCGCTCCGAAGTCAGTGTGGAAACTTCTTGCGCAAGCAGCGCGTTGGTGCGCTTGAGTTCCTCGTGCCGCAGCACGAGGCGTTCGATTCGCTCTGCAAGATCACGAAGATCGGACATGTCGGCGGCCCACCCTTCACCGTCGGTGATTCGTGTCCGATTGTAGGGGCCGGAATCAGCGGGGTGGCGCCGGCGCCGCGTCGCACCAGTGGCTGACCGCACACTGCTCGCACAACGGTTTGCGCGCCTTGCACACGTATCGTCCATGCAAGATGAGCCAGTGGTGCGCGTCAGCGAGATAGGCCTTGGGCACACGCCGGAGGAGGCCCTCTTCAACTTCCGTCACCGTGCGGCCCGGCGCCAGACCTGTGCGGTTGGCAACGCGGAAGATGTGCGTGTCCACGGCCATCGTCTCGTCGCCAAACGCGCAGTTCAGCACGACGTTGGCCGTCTTTCGTCCGACGCCGGGAAGCAACTCGAGTGCTGCGCGCGTGTTCGGCACGCGGCCGCCATGCCGATCGACCAAGTGGCGGGAGGTTTCGATCAGGTGTCGCGCCTTCGTGCGGTACAGGCCAATCGTGCGGATGTGCGCTTCCACACCATCGATACCGAGCGCAAGCATGCGTGCGGGCGTCGGCGCTGCAAGAAAGAGTGTGCGCGTGGCCTTGTTGACGCTCACGTCGGTGGCTTGCGCCGATAGCAGCACGGCGGCCAGCAACTCGAAAACGCTCGTGTACTCGAGCTCCGTCACCGGTTGCGGATTGTCCGCTTTCAATTTGGCGAAAAACGCCTCGATGTCGGTTGGGCTCATTGTTCGTCGTTCGTGGGCGAACCATCGCCCGCCTGCCTGGCCCGCGCCCTGGCGAGGGCGGCCTCGACGATCGCACGTTTGCGCTCAAGCACCGCCGGGTCGGTATGAAGGCTCGCCGCGGCAAGATCGGCCAGCTTTTCTGCAGCCTTGGCCGCAAGGCGTGCGTCATTCTCTTGTTCGGCACGCAGCAGGCGGCGCGAGCGAAATTCAAAGCGTTCGCGGGACTGCGCCGCCTGCTCAGGACTCCACGCCGACCAGCCCGTATCGCCGCCGGTCACAGGCACGAGCGCGATGCAATCGACCGGGCAGGCAGGTACGCACAGCTCGCATCCCGTGCATTCGGCGTCGATCACCGTGTGCATCGTCTTGGACGCGCCGACGATGCAATCGACCGGGCAGGCCTTGATGCACAGGGTGCAGCCGATGCACCACGCTTCGTCGATCACGGCGAGCAGACGCGGGCTTTCGCGTCCATGGTCCGGGTTCAACGGGATGACCTTGCGGCCAGTGGCCGATGCGAGGCGCATGATGCCCTCCGCACCGCCGGGCGGGCATTGGTTGATTTCGGCTTCGCCTGCCGCGATGGCCTCGGCATAGTGGCGGCAGTCGGGGAAGCCACAACGCGTGCACTGCGTCTGCGGCAACAGCGCATCGATGCGCTGCGCCAGGATTTCGGCTCCGACCATGTAGGGGCTGACGCAAGCGCCCTGGCGCGAGACTAGCTTCGGCGCCGCGCAGTTCGCGCCTTGGGCTGGGCGGCGTCGTGGTTCGCAATGAATTCAGTCACGCGCGGATAGACCATCTCGCGCCAGCGACGCCCCGAAAAGATGCCGTAATGACCGGCACCGGCAACGTCGTAATGAAACTGGCGACTCTTGGGTATGCCGGTGCACAGGCCGTGAGCGGCGCGCGTCTGGCCGGAGCCCGAGATGTCGTCGAGTTCCCCTTCGACCGTCAGCAGCGCGGACGTGCGGATCGCCGACGGCTCGACGAGTCGCCCGTTCACATGCCAGGTGCCGTTGACAAGGGCGAAATCCTGGAACACGGTCTTGATCGTGTCGAGGTAGTACTCCGCCGGCATGTCGAGTACGGCGTTGTATTCGTCGTAGAACTGGCGGTGCGTCTCGGCACTGTCCTCGTCACCGCGGATCAGGTCGAGAAAGTAGTCGTAGTGCGACGTGATGTGGCGGTCGGGGTTCATCGCGACGAAGCCCGTGTGTTGCATGAAGCCGGGGTAGACGCGGCGCCCGGCGCCTGGGTAATTGGGCGGCACCCGGTAGATCACGTTGCCTTCGAACCAGCCGTGGCTCTTGTTGACCGCCAGGTTGTTCACCGACGTCGGCGACTTGCGCGCGTCGATGGGCCCGCCCATCATCGTCATGGAACGCGGTGTGAATTCGCCACTGCTCGCAAGCAGTGACACGGCGGCGAGCACAGGCACGGTCGGCTGGCACACCGAAATGACGTGCACGTCAGGGCCGACATAACGAATGAACTCCTGGATGTAGGCGACATAGTCGTCCAGGTGGAACGGGCCGGCGTCCAGCGGCACCATGCGGGCGTCGGTCCAGTCGGTGACGAAGACCTTGTGATCGTGCAGCAGGCACTTGACGGTGTCGCGCAACAGCGTGGAGTGGTGACCTGACAAAGGCGCCACGACGAGCACCGTGGGTTGCGTCTTCATCGTCGCCAGCGCCTTCTGGTCGTCGCTGAAGCGCTTGAAGCGCAGAAGCCGGCAGAAGGGCTTGGTGACGGCCACCTGTTCCTGCACGGCAACCTCTACGCCGCCGACCGTCGCCGCGGTGATGCCGAACTGCGGCTTTTCGTATTCCTTGGCCAGGCGGTGCATCAGGTCCAGACCCGCCGAAACGCGTTGCGCCATCGGCGAGTGCGCAAAGGGCGACAGCGGGTGGCTGTACAGCTTGGCCGAGGCGCTGGCAAATTCGGAAAAGGGCGCCATCAGTGCGCGCTGGGTTTCGTAGAGCTGATAGAGCATCGTTGTCTCGTGGTTGGCCGTCAGCGCCATCTTGGCGCCGTTGCGCTGAAGCAGCGCTGACAAGTAACTACTTTGGCATGGTTTGTGTTGCGCTGCAGCAAAGAAATACCCGCAACTGGGGGTGCGACCTTCCCGCAGTCAAGGCTGCATGACCTTCACGATCGCCTCGATCACCTTCGGCAGGTTGCGGTGATTGAGCGCCGCCACGCAAATCCGGCCGGAATCGACACCGTAGACACCGAACTCGTTGCGCAGGCGGTGCATTTGTTCCTTCGACAAGCCCGAGTAGCTGAACATGCCCTTCTGCCGAGTGATGTAGCTGACGTCGCTCTTGACCCCGGCGGCGGCCAGGCCGTCAGCAAGCGCTTGGCGCATGTCACGTATGCGCATGCGCATGCCGGCAAGTTCGGTCTCCCAGAGGTGCCGCAGTTCTGGTGTCGTCAAGACCGTCGCGACGATCTGGGCACCGTGCGTCGGCGGATTCGAATAATTCGTGCGGACGGCGATCTTCAGTTGCGACAACACACGCGCCGATTCGTCGCTCGATTCACACACCACACTGAGGGCGCCCACGCGCTCGCCGTAGAGCGAAAAACTCTTCGAAAACGACGTGGCGACAAAGAAGTCGATGCCGGCATCCAGGAATTGCTGCACCACGGCGCCATCCTCGGCCAGCCCATCTCCAAAGCCCTGGTAGGCCATGTCCAGAAAGGCAACCAGACCGCGTTGCGTCACCACGCGGACGACCTGCGCCCACTGCGGCGGCGTGATGTCGGCACCGGTCGGGTTGTGGCAACAGGCGTGAAGCACGGCGATGGTGCCAGGCGCGGCCCGGTCGAGAGCTTCCAGCATCGCGTCGAATCGCACTCCGCGGGTCTGCGCGTCGTAATACGGATAGTTCGCGACCTCGAATCCTGCATTCGTGAACAGAGCCCGGTGGTTTTCCCAACTCGGGTCACTGATCAGCACCTTGGCGGCCGGGCTCACGCGTTTCAGGAAATCGGCGCCGACCTTTAGCCCGCCGGTACCGCCCAATGTTTGAACGGTGGCGACGCGGCCCGCCGCAACGACGGCATTGCCCGCGCCAAATACGAGGGCCTGGACGGCTTTGTCATAGGCGACGATGCCGTCGATCGGCAGGTAGCCGCGCGGCTTGGCGGCAGCAACGAGTTTCTGTTCCGCCGTGGCGACACATTCAAGCAGCGGCAGCTTGCCCGCTTCGTCGAAATAGACCCCGACACCCAGGTTGACCTTGTCGTCGCGGGGATCGGCCGCAAATTGTTCGTTCAGGCCCAGGATAGGGTCGCGCGGTGCCATTTCGACGGCGGCAAACAGGGACATGACGGGTTTCCTGACAGGACGTTGGCGGGAGGGGGTGCCACTGGCGCTGGAAAATGACGCTACGCTGGCGGATGGCCCGGCGGCGTCACTGCCTTCCGAGCCCAACGATTTTAGGATGTCCGACACATGGCCCTGCCGACAGCAATCGAAGCCCCGCCGGAGAGCGCACTGGAAGGCAAGTTCGTTGCGTTTGCCGACTCACCGTTTCAGCTGTTCCAGCCCTACCCGCCGGCGGGCGACCAGCCTGCAGCGATCGACCAGCTCGTCGAGGGCATCGAGGAGGGTCTGAGCTACCAGACGCTGCTGGGCGTCACGGGCTCGGGCAAGACCTTCACGATGGCCAACGTGATCGCGCGCATGGGCCGGCCGGCGATCGTCTTCGCGCCGAACAAGACACTCGCTGCACAGCTGTACAGCGAGTTCCGCGAGTTCTTCCCGAAGAACGCGGTGGAGTATTTCGTCAGCTACTACGACTACTACCAACCCGAAGCCTACGTACCCCAGCGCGACCTCTTCATCGAGAAGGACTCGTCGATCAACGAGCACATCGAGCAGATGCGGCTGAGTGCCACGAAGAGCCTGCTCGAGCGGCGAGACGTGATCATCGTGGCGAGCGTGAGTGCGATCTACGGCATCGGCAACCCGAGTGACTACCACCAGATGGTGATGACACTGCGCGCCGGCGACAAGATGGGCCAGCGCGACGTCATCGCCCAGTTGATCCGCATGCAGTACACCCGCAACGAGACCGACTTCTCGCGAGGGACGTTCCGCGTGCGCGGCGACACGATCGACGTATTTCCGGCGGAGCACAGCGAGCTCGCCATCCGCATCGAGCTGTTCGACGACGAGGTCGAGGCGTTGCAGCTCTTCGACCCACTGACCGGGCGCATCCGGCAGAAGATTCCGCGCTTCACGGTCTATCCGAGCAGCCATTACGTGACGCCGCGCGAGCGTGTCGTCTGTGCGATCGAGACCATCAAGCAGGAGCTCCGCGAGCGGCTGGACGAGTTCGTCAAGGCGGGCAAGCTCGTCGAGGCGCAGCGCCTGGAGCAACGGACCCGGTTCGACCTCGAGATGCTGCAGGAGGTGGGCCACTGCAAGGGTATCGAGAACTACACACGCCACCTTTCGGGGGCTATGCCCGGCGACCCGCCGCCCACGCTGGTGGACTACCTGCCACGCGACGCGATCATGTTCCTCGACGAGAGCCACGTGCTGATCGGGCAGTTCGGCGGCATGTTCAACGGCGACCGGGCACGCAAGTCGACGCTTGTCGAATATGGCTTCCGGCTGCCCAGCGCGTTGGACAACCGCCCGCTCAAGTTCGAGGAGTTCGAGACCAAGATGCGTCAGGCGGTCTTCGTCTCCGCGACGCCGGCGGCCTACGAAAAGGAGCATGCCGGCCAGGTCGTCGAGCAGGTCGTCCGGCCCACAGGGCTGGTCGATCCGATGGTCGAAGTGCGGCCGGCGCAGCGGCAGGTGGACGACGTGCTGCAGGAGATCCGCGACCGGGTCGAAATCCATGAGCGGGTACTCATCACCACGCTGACGAAGCGAATGGCCGAGCAGCTTACCGATTACCTCACCGAGAACGGCGTCAAGGTCCGTTACCTGCACAGCGACGTGGATACGGTCGAGCGTGTCGAGATCATCCGTGATCTGCGCCTGGGTGTGTTCGACGTGCTGGTCGGCATCAACCTGCTGCGGGAAGGCCTGGACATCCCCGAGGTGTCTCTCGTGGCGATCCTCGATGCCGACAAGGAAGGCTTCCTTCGTTCCGAGCGCTCGCTGATCCAGACCATCGGCCGGGCGGCCCGTCACCTCAACGGTCGCGCGATCCTGTATGCCGACAAGATCACGGCGTCGATGAAGCTCGCGATCGACGAAACGGAACGCAGGCGCACGAAGCAGGTCGCGCACAATCTGGCGATGGGCATCACGCCGCGAAGCATCAGCAAGCAGGTGCGAGAGATGATCGACGGTGTCGTCTCCGACAAGACGGCCAAGGACGACCTGAAAAATGCGCGCGCCGCCGCAGAAGTCGAGGCGATGAGCGAGAAGGATCTCGGCAAGCGGATCAAGCTGCTCGAAAAGCAGATGCTCGAACACGCGCGCAACCTCGAGTTCGAGAAGGCGGCGCGCGTTCGCGACCAGTTGGCGCAACTGCGCGAGCAGGCCTTTGGCGCCGCCGGCCACGACAGCAACGTCGTGCCGCTGACGCCGCGTGCGGCGCGCTGACGTGGAGTCGGGCGTGCCACCAGCGACCGAGCGACGGTTGGCCGTCTTGATGGTTTGCATGGGCAACATCTGCCGGTCGCCGACGGCCGAAGCCGTGTTGCGGAAGAAGCTGGCCGACGCCGGCCTGGAAAGTCGAGTTGCCGTCGATTCGGCCGGCACCCATGGCTATCACATCGGTAGCCCGCCGGACGAACGCTCCCAGCGTCACGCGCGCCGTCGCGGCATCGAACTTTCCGGATTGCGCGCCCGGCGCCTCGCCGAGGAAGATTTCGCGCGCTTCGACCTGTTGCTCGCGATGGACGACGACAACCTCGAAGAGATGCGCCGGCTGTGCCCGCCGGGCCGGGAAGGGCGCATGCGCCTGCTGCTCGACTACGCTGCACCGGCTGATGGCCAGCGCGAAGTGCCCGACCCCTACGCCGGCGGAGCGGCTGGATTCGAGACGGTGCTCGACCTCGTTGACGGCGCCTGTGACGGTTTGCTGGAACACCTTGTCCAGCGACTGGACGGAACTTCCTGACCTGATCCCGACCAAAACACTCGGGCTCAGTTATACTTGACTGATCTGCTCGGGAACACCGGGTGGTACGCGGCCTGGCCTACCGGCAAGGGCGCTTTCAGGACAAGCCATTGACCCCAAGTTTGTCAATCATGTTGCGCCGCCGCATTTCCGACAGGAGAACACCATGCGTCTGACCACCAAAGGCCGATTCGCCGTCACCGCGATGATCGATCTGGCCCTTCGCTCCCAGAACGGCCCGGTTGCCCTGGCCGCCATCAGCCAGCGCCAGCAGATTTCGCTGTCGTACCTGGAGCAATTGTTCGGCAAGCTTCGCCGGCACGAGTTGGTCGAGAGCACTCGCGGGCCCGGCGGCGGCTATTCGCTCGGCCGCAGCGCCGCCGAGATTTCCGTGGCCGACATCATCGTTGCCGTGGACGAACCGATCGACGCCACAGGCTGCGGGGGCAAGGAACACTGCATGGGCGAGGACAGCGGCAAGTGCATGACGCACGACCTGTGGTCCAGTCTGAATACCAAGATGATCGAGTTCCTCGATTCGATTTCGCTCAAGAAGCTGGCCGACGATCAATTGGCCAAGGGCGTGTCGATCGAGGAGGTGCCCATCAAGCGCGCCATTTCATCGCAGCCGGTGGTCAAGCCGATCAAGGTGACGGCACCGAACTCGGTATTCGCCCTCGGGACTGCTTTCGCGAAGTGAACTGAGCCCGCTTCTGTCCAGCAACCTTTCCGACGCGACCTATGACTCCGCATTTCCCTATCTACATGGACTACGGCGCCACGACGCCGGTGGACCCGCGCGTCGTCGACGCCATGATCCCCTGGTTGCGTGAGCACTTCGGCAATCCGGCTTCGCGCAGCCATGCCTGGGGCTGGGAGGCCGAGGAGGCGGTGGAGAAGGCGCGGGCTGATGTGGCGTCGCTCATCAATGCCGACTCGCGCGAGATCGTCTGGACATCGGGCGCCACGGAGAGCAACAACCTGGCGATCAAGGGTGCGGCCCACTTCTACGCCTCACGCGGCAAGCACATCGTCACGGTGAAGACCGAACACAAGGCCGTGCTGGACACCACGCGGGAACTCGAGCGCCAGGGGTTCGAGGTCACCTACCTCGACGTACAGGAAGACGGCCTGCTGGACCTCGACAAGTTCAAGGCGGCACTGCGCAAGGACACGATCCTGGTGTCGGTGATGTTCGTCAACAACGAGATCGGCGTGATCCAGGACATTCCGGCCATCGGCGGGATGTGCCGCGAGCGCGGGATCATCTTCCACGTCGACGCCGCGCAGGCCACGGGCAAGGTGGCGATCGACATGGCCACGCTGCCGGTCGACCTGCTGAGCCTGGCGTCGCACAAGACCTACGGCCCCAAGGGCATCGGCGCGCTGTACGTTCGGCGTAAACCGCGCGTGCGGCTCGAGGCCCAGATGCACGGCGGCGGCCACGAGCGAGGCATGCGCTCGGGCACCTTGCCGACGCACCAGTGCGTGGGCATGGGCGAGGCTTTCAAGATTGCGAAGGCCGAGATGGGCGTCGAGAGCGAGCGCATCCGCATGCTGCACCACAAGCTGCTCGGCGGCTTGACCCAGATCGAGCAGGTCTTCGTCAACGGCCATCTCGAGCGCCGGGTGCCGCACAACCTGAACATCTCGTTCAACTACGTCGAGGGCGAGTCGCTCATCATGGGCGTCAAGGGCCTGGCCGTGTCGTCCGGGTCGGCCTGCACTTCGGCGAGTCTGGAGCCGAGCTACGTGCTCCGTGCTCTTGGGCGCAGCGACGAGCTGGCGCACTCTAGCCTTCGCATGACGATCGGCCGTTTCACCACCGAAGACGAAATCGACTACGCGGTGAGCACCTTGCAAGACCGCGTGGCGAAGCTGCGCGAGCTGTCCCCGCTGTGGGACATGTACCGCGACGGCATCGACATCTCGACGATCCAGTGGGCTGCACATTGAACATTGCGATACCGGAGAACTGACATGGCATACAGCGACAAGGTCATCGACCATTACGAAAATCCGCGCAACGTCGGCGCTTTCGACAAGGGTGACGACACCGTGGGCACCGGCATGGTCGGCGCGCCGGCCTGCGGCGACGTGATGAAGTTGCAGATCAAGGTCGATCCGGCCACCGGGCTGATCGAGGACGCGCGCTTCAAGACCTACGGCTGCGGCTCGGCGATCGCCTCGAGCTCGCTCGTCACCGAATGGGTGAAGGGCAAGACGCTCGACCAGGCGATGACGATCAAGAATACGCAGATCGCCGAGGAGCTTGCGCTCCCGCCGGTCAAGATCCATTGCTCGATCCTGGCAGAGGATGCCATCAAGGCTGCGGTGCAGGACTACAAGACCAAGCACGGCGGCGCCGCCGAGGCACAGCAGGCAGCCTGATCGATGGCCGTCACCCTGACAGAGGCTGCGGCCCGCCACGTCTCGCGCTATCTTGAACGGCGCGGAAAAGGCGTCGGCGTGCGGCTCGGCGTCAAGACGACCGGTTGCTCTGGTCTGGCCTACAAACTTGAATATGCCGACGAACTGGCGCCCGAGGACGTGATTTTCGAGGGCCATGGCGTCAAAGTGCTGATCGACCCGAAGAGCCTGCCCTACCTGGACGGTACCGAACTCGACTTCGTGCGCGAAGGCCTGAACGAAGGATTCAAGTTCCACAATCCGCGCGAAAAGGACCGCTGCGGTTGCGGGGAATCCTTCCGCGTCTGAGCCCCGTGCGCCGCGGCATCCGAGGCGCGGCGCTGACCGCGCCTTTTCATTCATCGCCATGCACGACGACATCCAGATCGCGCCCGAGCGGGCAGACCAACCCGAAGTGCAGGCCTTGCTGGCGGCGCTCGACGATTATCTGGCCGGCCTGTATGCGCCGGAGGACAACCATATTCTCGGCATCGAAGCGCTTTGTGCCCCGGACGTTGCCTTCCTGGTCGCGCGGCGTGCCGGTCGGATCGTCGGTTGCGGCGCCGCCCGGCGCATGCCTGCCGAAACCGAGACGGGGGGGCAGCCCTACGGAGAGATCAAACGCATGGTTGTCGACGGCGCAGCGCGCGGGCTTCGCATCGGGGCGCGGCTGCTTCGGTCCCTCGAGGGTGTCCTTTACGCCGACGGCATCCGGCTGGCCCTGCTCGAAACGGGTCGTGACCAGGCCGAGGCGGTGCACCTGTACGAGCGGGCCGGCTACCAGTTGCGTGGTCCGTTCGGCGGCTATCCCGACAACGGCCTCTCGCTGTTCTATGCAAAGGCGCTGGCATGAACCTCGCCGATGACGACTTCACTTTGTTCGGGTTGCCGCAGCAGTTCGAGGTCGACCGCGCCCGCATCGATGCCACTTGGCGCAGCTTGCAGGCCGAGGTCCACCCGGATCGTTTTGCCGCGCAGGGCGCTGCGGCGCAACGTGTCGCGATGCAATGGGCCGTGCGCGTGAACGAGGCCTACCGCCGGCTGAAGGACCCGCTGGCGCGCGCGAGCTATCTTTGTGAATTGCGTGGTGCGCCGATTGGCGCCGAGAGCAACACTGCCATGCCGGCCGATTTTCTGATGCAACAGATGGCGTGGCGCGAGTCGCTGGAGGACGCTGGCGATGCCATGGCGGTGCAGGCACTCGACGACGAGGTGCAGTCCCATGAGCGCGAGCTGCTGGCGCAAGTCCACCAGCAACTCGATCTGCAAGGCGACGCCAAGGCAGCCGCTCGCACGGTCAGAGCGCTGATGTTCGTCGCGCGATTCAGGCACGACATCGACCAGCGACTCGAGGCCCTCGAAACCTGATCGAACCCCTGTCTTTCTGTATACGACGATGGCTCTCCTGCAGATCTCCGAACCCGGGCAATCCCCCGACCCGCACCAGCGGCGCATCGCGGTCGGCATCGACCTCGGGACCACGCATTCGCTCGTCGCCTGTGTCCGGCACGGCGTGGCCGAATGCCTGCCCGATGCGCAGGGGCGCGCGATCCTGCCGTCGGTCGTGCGCTATCTCGAAGGGCAGGGCCGGCAGATCGGCTTCGACGCACAAGCCGCGCAAGCCGACGACGCCGAGAACACCATCGTGTCCGTCAAGCGGTTCATGGGCCGCGGGCTGGCCGATATCGGCGCACACGACAAACTCCCTTACCGCTTTGTCGACCAGCCCGGCATGCTGGCCGTGCAGACACGCCAGGGCGTCAAGACGCCGGTGGAAATCTCCGCCGAGATCCTCGCCACGTTGCGCTTTCGTGCCGAGGACACCTTCAACGCCGACCTCTTCGGCGCCGTGATCACCGTGCCGGCCTATTTCGACGATGCCCAGCGACAGGCGACGAAGGACGCCGCGCAGCTCGCCGGACTCAACGTCCTGCGTCTCATCAACGAGCCGACGGCGGCGGCGGTGGCCTACGGTCTGGAGAACGGAAGCGAAGGTCTTTATGCCGTCTATGACCTCGGCGGCGGCACGTTCGACATTTCCCTGCTTCGCCTGACGCGTGGCGTCTTCGAGGTCGTCGCCACGGGGGGCGACGCGGCCCTGGGCGGCGACGACTTCGATGCCGCGCTGGCGGCGTGGGCGCTCGATCGGGCCGGCCTCCAGGTCGAATCCGCGCACGACCGGCGCGCGGTGCTTGTCGCCGCGCGGGCTGCCAAGGAGGCCTTGACGAACGCCGACTGCGCCACGTTGAAGTCGACGGTGGCCGGGCAGCCCTTCGACGTGCCGGTCACGCGTGCCGATTTCGACGCCGTCACCCAGGCCCTCGTCGCGCGCACGGTGAGTGCCTTGCGCAAGGTGCTGCGCGATGCCAAGGTCGGCAAGGACGAGGTGCAGGGCGTGGTGCTGGTCGGCGGGTCGACCCGCATGCCGTCGGTCCGCACGGCGGTGGGCGAATTCTTCGGCCGCGAACCGCTCGTCAACGTGAATCCCGACGAGGTGGTCGCGCTCGGCGCGGCAATCCAGGCCAATGCGCTGGCCGGGAACGCCAAGGACGGGGACCTGCTGCTGCTGGATGTGATTCCGCTGTCGCTGGGGCTGGAAACGATGGGCGGGCTGGTCGAGCGCATCATCGAGCGCAACACCACCATCCCGGTGGCCAAGGCGCAGGAATTCACGACCTTCAAGGACGGCCAGACGGCGATGGCGATCCATGTCGTGCAGGGAGAGCGCGACCTGGTGACCGACTGCCGCAGCCTGGCCCGGTTCGAGTTGCGCGGCATTCCGCCGATGGTGGCGGGGGCCGCACGCATCCGCGTGTCGTTCCAGGTGGACGCCGACGGCCTGCTGAGCGTGGCCGCGCGCGAACAGGTCTCCGGTGTCGAAGCTTCGGTGGTCGTCAAACCCAGCTACGGCCTGGCCGACGACGAGGTTGCACGCATGTTGCGCGATGGATTCAGCCACGCCGAAAGCGACATGGGTGCCCGTGCGCTGCGCGAGGCGCGTGTCGAGGCCGAACGCATGGTGTTGGCAACCCGCTCGGCGCTGGCCGTCGATGGCGAACTGCTCTCCGAGACCGAAAGGCAGGCGATCGCGGTACTCGTCGACGACACCGAACGCATCGCCCAGGGTACCGACCACGCGGCGATCGATGCCTCGGTCGAAGCGCTGGCCAAGGGCACCGAGGCCTTCGCTGCTGCGCGCATGAACCGGGGCATCCGCTCGGCGCTGGCCGGGCGCAGGGTCGAAGAAGTCTGAAACGGCCGCCGAGCCGTGCGCCGAACCGATTACGAACCGAAGATCCCATGCCCGTTATTCGCATCCTTCCCCATGCCGAGTACTGCCCGCTGGGCGACGAGATCGAGGCCGACCGGGGCACGTCGATCTGCGAAGCGCTGCTCGAGAACGGCATTCCGATCGAACACGCCTGCGAGATGAGTTGCGCCTGCACGACCTGCCACGTGATCGTCAAGGAAGGCATCGACTCGCTGGGTGAGATGGACGAGGCCGAGGAAGACCTGCTCGACCGTGCGTGGGGGCTGACGCCGACGTCCCGCCTGTCATGCCAGGCGATCGTGTCCGATCAGGACGTGACGATCGAGATCCCGAAATACACCATCAACCACGCACGCGAAAACCACTGACGAGCCCGTCCGGGCCCCTCCGCCGGTGCATGGCGCACCATAAGAGCAAAAAAACCTCCCCATCCTGGGGATGGGGAGGTTCGACGAAAGGGCAACTTGCCCTGCTGAGGAGATAGACAGACACCGGACGCGGGTGTCAGGGTCATCAATGCAAGGCGTGTGCCTGTTTGCGGGCCCGCCGTGCCGGCGCCGCCGGTGGTGCGTCAGAAATACCAGGCGACGACCGCGCCGACGTCAGGATCACGAATCACCGGCAGTGCGACCACGCTTGTCCAACCTGCCGCGCGCGCGGCGGCGCCCACGCCGCCAGGCTCTCCCGGTGCGTCGCGGCCGACCATCGGCACGCGCTCGGCCCACGCCCGGCCGATGGCACCCTCCCCCGGGGCGAGCCTGTCGTCGGCGCTGCCGGCCGCAAGCACGCCTTGCGATTCACAAAATCCCCCGCTGCGCACGAGGCGGCCACCGTCGGCGTCCGGTCGCCAGGTCTCGAAGCGACGCACCAGGGGCGTCGCCAGCGCCGACAAGAAGGTCATCACGAAGTGATCCGCGCCGCGCACCGAGCAGGGGATCGCAAAGCCGCGGTTGATACCGACCTTGACCGCACTGTCGGAGCGCATGAACCGCGTGCCTTTGCCGAGGTCGGGCATGAAAACCGGCAATTTGGACTCCCACGCCAGACCGGGCAGCCCGTTGCCTTTGCGAAAGCTCGTATGGCGTGACATGAACTCGAAGATATCGGCGGTGGTGCCGTAATAGCCGTCGTCCAGGCGCATGTCCGGACCGGTGCCAGGATCGTTGTGCCAGAGTTCGATCGCGCCGGCATGGGCCTCGTCGTCGCCGCAGAAGATCACGACCACGGCCTTGAGCGTGTCGCCCGTAAAGATCGGAAGGGCGATCCCGCAAGTCAGCCCCAGCGCGTGGGCGGCGGCGGTGCGACGGAAGCCCGAGCCCTCGAACTGCTTTAGCACGACAGGCCGTCCCGATGCCCACGCCTGGCCGGGCAGCCCCTCGCCGAAGCCGAAACACATGTCGCGGCTCAGCGACTCGAAGCGCGGGTAGCCGTTGTAAATGCCGCCGCCATGCTCGAGCATGTTCTGCCCGGGCACCGGGACCCACACTTCAACGACCCGGATGAAGGTTTTCGTTGTCATCGGTGTTCAGTGCTGGCGACCGCAGTCTTCGAGGAAGCCGATCAACTCCTCTCGCAGTTCGTAGTAGCGCGGGTGCGCCAGCAACTCCTCGCGGGAGCGCGGGCGCTCGAGCGGCACGTCCATCACGCGCCCGATCTTTGCGCGCGGGCCGTTGCTCATCATGACCACGCGGTCCGCCAGCAGGATGGCCTCGTCGACGTCGTGCGTGACCATCATCGCGGTGACCTGGCTGCGTGCCCAGACCTCCATCAACACCTCCTGAAGCTCCCAGCGCGTGAGCGAGTCCAGCATGCCGAAGGGCTCGTCGAGCAGCAGCATCTTGGGGTTCAGCGCGAAGGCGCGTGCGATGCCGACACGCTGCTTCATCCCGTTGGACAACTCCGAGGCCATCTTGTGCATGGCGTCGCCCAGGCCGACGCGGCCCAGGTAATAACCGACGATGTCTCGCTTCTCGGCGGCGATCGCCTGCGGGAAGACACGGTCCACGCCCAGCAGCACGTTGTCATAGGCGCTCAGCCAGGGCACCAGGCTCGGTGCCTGGAAAACGAGGCCGCGATCCGGCCCTGCGCTGGCCACCTCGCGCCCGTCGAGCACGATCACACCTTCGGAAATGTCGGTCAGCCCGGCCATCATCGACAGCACGGTCGATTTGCCGCAGCCCGAATGACCGATCACCGAGATGAATTCGCCGCGGCGAATTTTCAGGTCAAAGCCGTCAACCACCGTCGTGGGGCCCTTGGGACCGGGGTAGATCTTGACGATCTTGGAGAACTCGACGAAGCGCCCGTCAGCGCTGCCGCGTACCGGTTGCTGTGCATCGAGCGGTGCCGCCTCGGGCGCCTGGATTTCACGCTCGATCTGTTCGGTCTGGTCCGCATGCCGAAGTCGCAGCCACGACGCGGCGGTCGGCCGCTGTGCGACCGATACGTCACGCGGTGCCAACGTCGGCAGCGTGATCGCCGGGGCCTTGGAGCCTGCCGTGCGCTGGTGCGACAGGCCGATCAGATGCTGCGTGATCTCGCCGCGCAAGGCCTGGAACTGCCGGTCGTGATTCATCTCGCGGCGGTCCCGAGGACGCGGGATGCCGACGCTGAACGACGGGCCCAGGCGCGCGCTCGGCCCGATCTCCAGCGGGATGATGCGGTCGGCCATCATCAGGGCCTCGTCGACATCGTTGGTGATCAGCAGCACGCTCTTGCGGTCTTCGGACCAGATGCGGACGATCTCGTCCTGCAGGTTCGCGCGCGTCAGCGCATCGAGTGCGGACAGCGGCTCGTCGAGCAGCAGCACGTCGGGGTCCGTTGCCAGGGCACGGGCGACCGAGACCCGCTGGCGCATGCCGCCCGACAACTGCGCCGGCAGCTTGTCGATGGCGGGACTCAGGCCGACCATGGCCACGTAGCGCTTCACGCGATCGCGGCGCTCGGCGGCGCTTTCGCGTGCGAAGACCCGGTCGACCGCCAGGGCGACGTTGTCGCCCACCGTGAGCCACGGCATCAGTGAATAGCTCTGGAAGACGACACCGCGGTCCGGCCCCGGTGCGGTGATGGGCCGGCCGTCCTTGAGTACCTCGCCGCGGTCGGCCGCGATCAGCCCTGCCAGCAGGCTCACCAGCGTGGTCTTGCCGCTGCCCGAGAAGCCGACGATGGCGACGAACTCGCCCGGCTCGATACGCAGGTTGATGTCCGCCAGTACCTCGGTCCGGCCCCGGGCGCCGCCGTAGCCCTTGTGGACGTCGCGCAGTTCCAGTGCAGCGGCGCCGGGGATCTCGGCAAGCGCGGCGTTGTGCGAATCCGCCTGCAATACCGACGGGTCGGCGCGCTTGGCGGGCGGCAGCACGAGGCCGGCAGGTGCCTTCAGCGTGATCGGCGAGGCATTCATGGTCCGGGCCTCCAGATCAGCGGCGCGCGGCCAGGTTCTGCAGCACCAGCATCACGCGGTCGAGCGCAAAACCGATGATGCCGATGGTGAAGACCGCCACCATGATGCGGCTGAGCGAATCCGAACTGCCGTTCTGGAATTCGTCCCAGACGAACTTGCCCAGTCCCGGGTTCTGCGCCAGCATCTCGGCGGCAATCAGCACCATCCAGCCGACGCCGAGCGACAGGCGCATTCCGGTGAAGATGAAGGGCAGGGCGGAGGGCAATACGATCTTGCGCACGCGGGTGCCGAGAGGCAACTGGAGCACCTTCGCGACGTTGACCAGGTCCTTGTCGACCGAGGTCACGCCAATGGCGGTATTGATCAGCGTCGTCCAGAGCGAGCACAACGTGACGGTGATGGCCGAGATCAGGAACGATTTCTCGAACATCGGCTTGCCGCTGCTGACATAGACCGCGCTGACGATCAACGTCACGATGGGCAGCCATGCAAGCGGCGACACCGGGCGGAACAACTGCACCAGCGGGTTGATGGCCGCCTGCACGATCTTCGACGATCCGGCCAGGATGCCCAGCGGCACGGCCACCACGGTGGCCAGCAGAAAACCCGTGAACACCGTGATCAGGCTGGTGACGATCTGGTCCAGGTACGTGCGTTTGCCGGTCCAGTCGAAATTTCTCGGCACATAGGTCGGATCGGCCGCCACGCGCTCCTTGTTCCGGGCGTCCTGCCGCTCGAAGAATTCAGCCCGCTTGGCGCGTTCGGCAAAGTGGTCCGCCCAAAGCACCTGCGTCTGCGCGAAGACCTGCGCCGGGCCGGGAAAGGCGCCGAGGCTGGTCTGGATGCGCGGGGCCAGGACACCCCACACCGCCAGGAACAGCGCCAGCGCAAGCACCGGTACGCCCAACGACATGAACAGTGCACGTCCCATCTCGCGCGGGTCGCGGGTGGCCGCGCTGCCGCTGCCGAAGAATCTGAGAACGTATTGCATGGCTGTAATCTCCTGATACGGGCGGGGCTGCGCAATGGCTTCCGGCGCTGGCTCAGACCTTGTCCGCGGCCTTCAGGCCGATCTTGAATTTGCCGAGGTAGTCGTTCGGCTTGCGGCCGTCGTAGACGACACCGTCGATGAAGCCGTCCTGCGGGCCCTTGAAACCGTCGGTCTTCGCCGGGAAGTCACCTTCCTTGGCTTTGCCCTCGGCAATGAGTGCCTTTGCGGCCTTCATGTAGATCTCGGGCAGATAGACCTTCTTGGCGGTCTCGATGTACCAGCTGTCGGGCTTGGACTCGGTGATCTGGCCCCAGCGGCGCATCTGCGTCAGGTACCAGATCGCATCGCTGTAGAACGGGTAGGTCGCGAAGTAGCGAAAGAAGACATTGAAGTCCGGCAGCGGGCGCTTGTCGCCTTTCTCGTACTCGAACGTGCCGGTCATGCTGTTCCCGATGACGGCGGCGTCGGCGCCTACGTAGTTCGGTTTGGCCAGCATCTGCACCGCCTCCAGGCGGTTGGCCATGCTGGCGTCGAGCCACATGCAGGCGCGGATCAAGGCCTTCACGACCGCGACGTGGGTGTTCGGATTCTTGTCGGCCCACGTGCGCGTGACGCCGAAGACCTTCTCCGGGTTGTTCTTCCAGATCTCGAGGTCGGTGACCACCGGGACGCCGATGCCCTTGATGACGGCTTGCTGGTTCCATGGCTCGCCGACGCAGTAGCCGTTGATGGTGCCGGCCTCCATCGTCGCCGGCATCTGAGGCGGCGGCGTCACCGAGAGCAATACGTCGGCACTCTTGGTGCCGCTGATATCGGACTGCGTGTAGTAGCCGGGGTTCAGGCCGCCCGCTGCAAGCCAGTAGCGCAACTCATAGTTGTGCGTCGACACCGGGAAGACCATGCCCATCTTGAAGGGCTTGCCCTGCGACTTCCACTTGTCGACCACCTTCTTCAGCGCGTCGGCCTTGATCGGGTGCTTGACCTTGCCGCCTTCCATGGGAAGCAGCGGCTTCATCTCGGCCCAGACAGCGTTCGATACCGTGATGCCGTTGCCGTTCAGGTCCATGCTGAACGCTGTGACGACATCGGCCTTGGTGCCGAAGCCGATGGTCGCGCCGAGGGGCTGGCCCGCCAACATGTGGGCGCCGTCGAGTTGGCCGTCGATGACACGGTCGAGCAGTACCTTCCAGTTCGCCTGGGCCTCGAGCGTGACGTTCAGGCCCTCGTCCTCGAAGTAGTGCTTTTCATACGCCACCACGAGCGGTGCGCAATCGGTGAGCTTGATGAAACCGAACTTCAGCACCTCTTTTTCGGGCGCGCCCGACTTCTGGGCCCGGGCCGCGGGCAGCCCCAACGCGGTGGCGCCCACCAGGGCGGTGGCTCGGGAGATGAACTGGCGGCGGATCTGGTTGTTGGTTCTGGTGGACATGGAGTCGCTCCTTGGGGATACGGGGAATTCGCAATCGCTTGCTTCGGTTTGCCTGCAGCGGACCGGTCGGGCGATCTCTGCGGATCAAGCGACGGCGGCCGAAGATGCGCGTACGTCGAACGCATCGGCATAGCGCGCCGCGTCCTGCCCGTCCCAAAGGACGCCGTCGATCAGACGGCTGCTGCGAAACGCGCTGCCGGGCCGTGCGATGCCGAGCGCGCCCGCGGCATCGGCATAGAGTGCATAACGATGGATGCTGCTGGCGACGGCCAGATAGTCCGGGTGGTCGCGCAGAAGGCCCCAGCGCCTGTATTGCGTGAGGAACCACATCCCGTCGCTCAAATAGGGTGCGTTGACCGCACCGTCGCCGAAGAAGGCCATCGGATGTGTGTCGTCCCAGGTGCGGCCCAGTCCGTCCTGGTAGCGGCCCAGGATGCGCGGAAGGATGGCGTCGACCGGTGTATTCAGAAATTCCGGGGCGGCGATCGTCGTCGCCATGCGCGTCTTGTTGGCCACGCTGGCTTCGATCCAACGGCAGGTTTCCAGCAACGCCATCACGACGGCGCGGCAGGTGTTCGGGTGGCTGTCGGCAAAATCCGCGGTCGCACCCAGCACTTTCTCTGGATGGTCGGGCCAGACCTGTTGCGACGTCGCGGCGGTCACCCCAATGCCGTCGATCACTGCGCGATGGTTCCACGGCTCGCCGGCGCTGAAGCCATCCACGTGGCCGGCGCGCATGCTCGCCACCATCTGTGGCGGCGGCACGGTGACCGCGCGGGCATTGGCGAAGGGGTCGATGCCTGCGCTGGCCAGCCAGTAATACAGCCACATCGCATGCGTGCCGGTGGGGAAGGTCTGCGCAAACGTATAGCCGCGCGGCTCGGCCGCCATCAGCCGCGCGAGCGAAGGTGCGTCGATTGCGCCCTTGTCGGCCAGGCGGCGCGACAGCGTCAGGCCCTGCCCGTTGCGGTTGAGCGCCATCAGGATGGCCATGTCGGCCTGTGGGCTGCCCAGCCCGAGGTGCACGCCATAGACGAGGCCATAGAGCGCATGGGCCAGGTCGAGATCGCCGCTGACGAGGCGGTCTCGCACGCCGGCCCACGACGCCTCGCGCCGGGGCACGATCGTCACGCCGTATTTCTTGTCGAAGCCAAGGACCGACGCCATCACGACGGGCGCGCAATCGGTCAAGGCGATGAAACCCACGCGGACGACTGACCTCTCGGGGCGGTCGCTGCCCGCGACATGAACCTCTGGGCGAGGCCCGTGCGATGAGGCGGTCGGTGGTCGGTCGGCTTCTTTCACTGTGGCGTCGATGTGCAGGTTGTCAGGTCGTCGAGGTATCGCTGCGTGTTGGGCTACGAGGCAAAAAAAAGCGTCCTCACGTCACGAGCCCTCGGGGCTGCGCGGTGGGGACGCCTGTGTCCTGCAGGACCAGACACGAACTTCGTGCCAGGGCATGCACTTCCGTGCCGTCGACTCTGACGACACGGTGAAATCCGTGAGCAATCTGCGTGCCAGCCACTGCGCACCCGGTTGGAGCGTGGCGCCGACCTTTAGCCCAGCAGATCCGCAGCATCCACCAGTCGCTGGGCGATCTCGCTGATGCGAAGGCCCTTGTCCATGGCCGCCTTGCGAAGCCGGGCATACGCTTCGGGTTCACCGATCTGGTGCCTCTGCATCATCAGGCCCTTCGCGCGATCGATCAGCTTGCGATCGGCCAACTGGCTGCGCGCCTCCGTGAGTTCCCGCCTCAAGCGCTCCTCGTGCTCGAAACGGGCCAGCGCGACATCGAGCACGGGCTTGACCCGCTCCGCCGCGAGGCCCGAAACGACATAGGCCGTCACGCCGGCGGCGATCGCATCCCGTACATGCGTGGTGTCCTTGTCGTCCGTGAACAGGACGATCGGCCGGCGCGCGTCCCGCGTGGCCATGACGACGTGCTCCAGCGTGTCGCGGGCCTGGCTTTCAGCGTCGACGATGATCATGTCCGGCTGGATCTGCGCAATGCGGTCGGGCAGGAATGCGTCCACCGGAAGCACCGCGACGATGTTGTAGCCCGCCTCGAGCAAGCCGATATTCAGGCTCCGCGATCGCTCGGCCTCGCGTGCTGCCTGTTCATCGCTCGCGTAGGCGGCCAGCGGGTCTGGCGCGACGACGACGATTCGGGAGGCAGCGGGGTCCGGCATGCTTGCGGCGTTGCAACATTCGGGCCATCGACCGGCCTTGCACGTGCAGGCACGACGCGCTGGGTAGACTGCGCCCCATGAATGTGCTCGGCATCGAATCGTCGTGCGACGAGACGGGTGTGGCGCTCGTCGGTTTTGTGGGCGACGCGAGGCCCCGCCTGAGGGCGCACGCCCTGCACAGCCAGGCCGACATGCACCAGGCGTATGGTGGCGTCGTGCCCGAACTCGCATCGCGGGACCATATCCGGCGTGTGATTCCACTCACGCGCAACGTACTGGCCGAATCGGGCGCCACGCTGGCCGACGTCGACGTGGTGGCCTACACACGCGGCCCGGGACTGGCTGGGGCGCTGCTGGTGGGTGCGGGCTACGCGGTCGCGCTTGCCACGGCGCTCGACCGGCCTGCCATCGGCGTGCACCACCTCGAGGGCCATCTCTTGTCGCCGTTCCTCTCGGCCGACCCGCCTGACTTCCCTTTCGTTGCGCTCTTGGTGTCCGGCGGACACAGCCAGCTGATGCGGGTCGACGCCGTCGGCGCCTACTCGATGCTGGGTGAAACCATCGACGATGCGGCCGGCGAGGCCTTCGACAAGACGGCCAAGCTCTTGGGCCTGGGTTACCCAGGCGGCCCGGCGCTGTCACGCCTGGCCGAATTCGGCGACCCGGCGGCCTTTGTGTTGCCGCGCCCGTTGCTGCACAGCGGCAACCTGGATTTCTCGTTCGCGGGCCTGAAGACCGCCGTGATGACGCAATATCGAAAACTCGGAACAAATGTGTGCGACCAGGCGCGCGCCGATCTGGCTGCGGCCACACAAGCCGCGATCGTCGATGTGCTCGTGGCAAAGTCGTTGCGCGCGTTGCAGCAGACGTCGCTGAAACGCATGGTGGTGGCCGGCGGTGTCGGCGCGAATGCGAGGCTTCGCGCGCAACTCGACGCGGCTTGCGCCCGGCAAGGCGTGCGGGTCCACTATCCCGAACTGGACCTGTGCACCGACAATGGCGCGATGATCGCGATCGCGGCCGCCCTGCGCCTCCAGCGAGGCATCGGCCTTGCGACCCGCGACGGTGCCTTCGACATCAAGCCGCGCTGGCCGCTGGATGCCATCGATCCTGTGGTTGCAAGCTCCGCATTGGCCTGAGACGACGATGCGCTATTTCTTGTGGATCTTCGGCACGCTGTTCGCTCTGGCGGCGATCCCCGCAGTCTTCTATTTCGTATTGTTCCTGCTGCGCGGCGACGACATCCTTCGCGTGCGTGCGCTCAAGTTCTATCGCTGGGCGCTGGTGATCTTCCTGTTCACCTTCAACGTGGCCATCTACGGCCACATCGTGATCGCGCTGCTCCAACTCTGGGGCTTCATGCGCTGAGTCCGAATCGGTCGCGGCCCCGGGTGCGCGCCACGCCGGCACGCACCCGGCCCGGATTTCAGTTCACCGCGATCTGCGACGCCTGGCTGGCGCGCTTCTTGGACAACGTCAGGGTCAGCACGCCGCTGTCGAGCTTGGCGGCCGATTCGGTCTGATCGACGTCGGCGGGAAGCGTGAAGCTGCGTGCGAAACGCGACACCGTGCGTTCGCGGTACACGACGCGATCACCTTCCTTGCGTTCGTCGTCCTTGCGCACCTGAGCCTCCACGCTGATCTGCCGGCCATCGATGGCGATCTTGACGTCTTCCTTCGAGACGCCGGGGAGATCGAGCTTGACCGTCCAGGACTGGGGCGACTCGGTCACGTCGAGAGCCGGGCTGAACGCCTCGGTGGACGGGGTCGCGGCATTGAAGAATTGGTCGAACGTATCGTCGAACAGGCGAGAGAGTTCGGACGAACGGCGATTGACGGGAACGAGGAACATGGTGAACTCCTAAAATCGAAGGTTGACGACAATCCCCGTAGCGACGGGTTCTCACCCCGGGGTCGCCGTTACCCCGTTCGGGCTGCGGCGATACCCTGAAACTGGCTGCCAGCCTCTCGATTTCAAGGCCCCAGAACTTTGTGAAAAATCAAGCGACCGTCGGCCGCAGAGCACTTGTCATTTCCGCGCTCGGCGCCATTTCATCGCGGACGTGGCCTCAGCCTGCACCTGCCATTCCGCTGGCCTTGATCGAGGGCCTTTCGGGCCCATTTGCCAATGCAGGGGAAGCCGTCTTCCGCAACCTGACATGGGCGGTGGAGCGCGTCAATGCGCGCGGGGGCGTGCGGCTGCCCACCGGGGCGCGTTTGCTGGAACTGCGACGATTCGACAGCAAAGGGCAGGTCGACGAAGCGGTCGGCCAGCAACGTGCTGCAGCAGACCAGCGCATTCCGTTTGTCCTGCAGGGCAACAGTTCGGCCGTGGCTTCGGCGCTGGTCGACGCGCTGGAAAAGCACAACGCGCGCGAGCCTGGCAACCGTGCCTTGTTCCTGAACTATTCGGCGGTCGATCCGTCGCTGACGAACGATCGTTGCAGTCCTTGGCATTTCCGCTTCGACGCCCATGCCGACATGCGGTTGGCGGCACTGACGGACGTGCTGCGCGACGACCGCAGCGTCCAGCGGATCTACCTGATCGGCCAGGACTACAGCTTTGGTCAGCATGTGCTGCGAATGGCCCGCGCGATGATCGCCGCGAAGCGGCCCGACATCGAGGTCGTCGGCGAGGACCTGCATCCGATCGGTCGGGTGAAGGACTTCATGCCCTATGCCGCCAAGATCAGGGCAAGTGGTGCGCAGGCGGTCGTCACGGGCAACTGGGGCAACGACCTGACACTGCTCGTCAAGGCCGTGCGCGAGTCGGGCAGCGTGGCGCGCCTGTATACGTTCTACGGCAACGCCCTGGGGGCCCCGGCGGCGCTGGGTGATGCGGGCGTCGGCGCCGTGCTGGCCGTGGCCGAATGGCACCCCAACGTGGGCGGGCCGGCATCGGAGGCCTTTTATGAGGCCTTCCGCCGTCGGTTCCCCGACCCGAAAGACGACTACGTGCACGTGCGCATGCAAGTCATGGTGGAAATGCTCGTGGCGGCGATCGAACGCGCGGGCAGTACCGAGGCGTGGGCCGTCGCCAGTGCACTCGAAGGCGCCACGTTCGATGCCCGGGTCCTCGGCGGCCTGCACCAGGCGACGATGCGGGCTGCCGACCACCAGTTGCTGCAACCGCTCGTCGTCAGCGTGATGGATCGCGCCGGGCGCGCGGGCGTCCAGCACGACGTCGAGGGGTCCGGCTTCGGTTTTCGCACGGTGCGCCGATTCGATGCCGCCGACATGGCGCAGCCCCATTCCTGCCGGATGGTCCGGCCCAACCTTTGAGGGCCGCCGATATGCGCTCCGAAATCGATACCCTGCCGGCTTCGCGCATTCGCGAAGTGGCCAACGCCGGCCTCGGCCGGTCCGACGTGCTGGCCTTCTGGTTCGGTGAGAGCGACGAGGTCACGCCCGAGGCGATACGCCAGGCGGCGGTCCAGTCGCTCCAGCGTGGAGAGACCTTTTACGCCCACAACCTCGGGCTGCCCACGCTGCGCGAGGCGATTGCCGCCTATTTGACCGGGCTGCACGGCCCCGTCGACGTGGGCCGCATCGCGGTCACGTCATCCGGCGTCACGGGCCTGATGCTGGCGATGCAGATGCTGGCCGGTCCGGGGGACGAGGTGGTCGCGGTCACGCCGGTGTGGCCCAACCTGACGGCGCAGCCCGTCGTGCAGGGCGCCCGCGTGACCCGCCTGCCGCTGCGCGTGCAGGCCGGTGTCTGGCACCTCGACCTCGACGAATTGCGGACGGCGGTCACCCTGGACACCCGGGTGTTGCTGCTGAATGCACCCAACAACCCGACCGGCTGGACCATGACGCGATCCGAGCAGCAGGCGGTGCTCGACCATTGCCGCCAGACCGGCACGTGGATCGTGGCCGATGAGGTGTACGAGCGCTTGTATTTCGGCGCCGCGGTCTGCGCACCGAGCTTTCTCGATGTCGCGGCGCCCGACGATCGTGTCGTCGTCGTGCACAGCTTCTCCAAGAGCTTCCTGATGACCGGATGGCGGTTGGGCTGGCTGGTCCTGCCTCCCGCGTGCCTGGACGCGATGGGCAAGCTCATCGAGTTCACGAGCTCCTGTGCGCCGGTCTTCGTCCAGCGGGGCGGCGAGGCGGCAATGGCCATGGCGGGCGAATTCGTGCCGGGGTTGAGATCGCGAATGCAGGCCTGCAGAGACCGGCTGGTGGGCGGCCTGTCGTCCCTGCCGGGCATTCAGCTGGCAGCGCCGGCGGGGGGGATGTACGCCTTCTTCCGGGTCGAAGGGCGGGACGATTCGCTGGGATTCGCAAAGCACCTGGTCGCTGCGCACGGGCTGGGCCTGGCGCCGGGCGTGGCGTTCGGCCCCGAGGGCGAGGGCTGGTTGCGGTGGTGCTTCGCGTCGCGCGACCCAGCGCGCCTCGATGCGGGCCTGCAGCGCCTGGCGACGGCCCTGGCAGCCGGCTGAGTTACAATCTCGGGGTTTTGCGGGATGTATTTCCTGCAAACGCAAGCACGGCGCGGATCGGTTTCATCCGCGTACGCAAGTGGAACCCGGA
>JAHECD010000090.1 GCA_024641945.1 Rubrivivax sp.
TGAACTGCGGGCGCGCGAATTCGATGTCGCCCGCCACGCCGAGGCGCTCGTCGCGCAGAGGCGGCGGTACGCGCCCGCCTTCGAAGCCCTGGCTTCGTGCCTTGACGGCGTTGAAGCCGGGTACGCGCTCGAGGCATCCGCCGTGGTGGGTCTCCACCATGAAGCCGCGGCGCAGCAGCGGCGCGGAAGGCTCATGGACCGTCTTGCCGGGGCTCGCGGCGCCTGCCGCGCCGTATTTCTTGCGCGTGGCCATCTCACTTGCCCTGCGTACCGGCGCTGCCCGGCAGCGAAGGCACGGTGGCACCGCCGACGGGCGGCGCCGGGTTCGCCGCGTTCGCTGCGGCGGGTGGCGGAAGCAACGACGGCGGCGTGCCCGTGGCGATGGTCAGCAGTTTCCCCGTTTTCCCCATGGCGATCAGGCCGGCGGCTTCGGGCTTCGCCTTGAGCTTCTCGAGCTCGTCCCCGATCTCCTTGCGCTTCTTGGCTTCGGCCAGCAACTGCTCCTGCAGGCCGACCGACGAACGGCTGGTGTCGATCTTCAGCTGCACGATCTTGGCCGTCGTGGCGACGATCGCATCGAAGACGTCGAGCGGCCAGGACACCATGGCGAGTGCCGAGCTCGGTTTCGTGATCTCGTAGCTCTGGACCATGCCGTTCTGCAACGCCACGTCGTGCCGGGTGTTGACGAAGGCATGGCCCGTGAGCGGCAGCGCCATGACCGGCCCGTGGTTGGGCAACTGCACCAGCGTGCTGCGTGTCTGCCCCAGCGCCTTCAGCGATACCTCGTAGGGCAGGGTGCCGCGGTAGCAGATCCCGACGCTACAGTCGACGCCGCGGCCGACCGCGAATGCGGCCGTCGCTGCCGCGGTTTGCGCCGACGGCGCGGCGACGCCGGTGGCCGGCGGTGCCATCAATTTGACCGTCAGCTCCGGGGTCAGCGACTTCTCGAGGGTTTGTACTTCGGCGCAGCCGGTCGTCGCAGGCGTCGCCTGGCAACTGGCCTGCTGGCGCACGGCCCAGGCCCGCAGCGCCTGGTCTACCTCGGCGGTGACGGCCTTGATCGACACGCTGTCGCCGGGGTCGAGCACGGCCTGCATCACGACCGTCTCGCCGCTGCCGGCGGCGCTCTCCGCACGCAGCGTGGCGATCGCCTTCTTCAGGATCTCGCCCGTCTCGTCCTTGCTGTCGATGGTGACGGTCTTCAACAGCGAGGTCGCCGCGTCGACCGTGACCTTGACGGTGTCGGTGCTGAAGGGGTTTTCTGCGTAACGCAGCGCGAGGGGCAGCGACGGGTCCCCCACGTACACGGGTTCCAGCAGGTCGATGCGGATCTGCCCGCCGTTGGCCACCACCTCGACCGGCAGCAGTGCCTTTGGCAGCAGGTACGGGATGCCGACGCCGGCGAAGGCGCCGTCGGGCCCGCGGCCGATCGGGGTGCTGCTGACGACCGCCGCACAGCCGCCCAGCAGGGCGGACGCGGCGGCGGCTGCGGACAGGGTGGTGAACCTGAATGGGCGCTTCATGACGTGTCCTCGGGTCGAATCCGGAATGGATCGGCGAAGTCTCGTGAGAGCGCGCGCTGCGGTCATCCACAGGGCTGAGGATCGTCGGGGCGGCCCGTGCGCAGTGGGCTGCCGGCAGGTCGACGCGTCGTTGCGCGCGCAGCGGCGCGGCGTGTCAGTCGAATATCAACTGCGGCAGCAACAGACTGATCTGCGGGATGTAGGTCACGAGCAGCAGGAAGACCAGCAGGATCGCGAGCCAGGGCAGGGCAGCACGTGTCACCTGCACCAGGTTCATGCCGGTGATGCCGCTCGTGACGAAGAGGTTCAGCCCGACCGGCGGCGTGATCATGCCGATCTCCATGTTGACCACCATGATGATGCCCAGGTGGATCGGGTCGATACCGAGCTGCGTCGCGATCGGGAAGAAGATCGGCGCCAGGATCAGGATGATCCCGGTGGGCTCCATGAAGTTGCCGGCCACCAGCAGGATGATGTTGACCACGAGCAGGAACATCCACGGCGACATGCCGGCGGCCAGGATGTGCTCGGCGATGGTCTGCGGAATGCGCTCGGTGGTCAGCACGTGGGCGAAGAGCAGCGCGTTGGCGATGATGAACATCAGCATCACCGTGGTCTTGCCGGCCTCGAGGAAGACCTCCGGCAGGTGCTTCACGCTGATGTCGCGGTAGATCACGACGGCCACGAAGACCGCGTACACCGCGGAGACGGCGGCCGCCTCGGTGGGCGTGAAGATGCCGCCATAGATGCCGCCCATGATGATGACCAGCAGCAACAGCCCCCACACCGATTCGCGGAAACTGCGCCAGATCTCGCCGCTGCTGGCGCGCTCGGTCTTGGTCAGCGTGAGCTTGCCGGCCCGCCACCACACGGCGAAGGCCAGCATGAAGGCAAGCAGCAGGCCCGGCACGACGCCGGCCATGAACATGCGGCCGACCGAGACCTCGGTGACGGCGGCATACACGACCATCACGATCGACGGCGGGATCAGGATGCCCAGCGTGCCCGCGTTGCAGATGACGCCGGCGCCGAACTCCTTGGGGTAGCCGCTGCGCACCATGCCGGCGATGACGATGGAGCCGACCGCCACCACGGTGGCCGGGCTCGAGCCGGACACCGCGGCGAACAGCGTGCACGCCATCACGCTGGCGATGGCCAGGCCGCCGCGCAGGTGCCCGACGGCGGCGATCGCGAACGTGACCATGCGCTTGGCCACGCCCCCGGTGCTCATCAGCGCGCCGGCCAGAACGAAGAACGGAATCGACATCAGCGTGTAGTGCTCGCTGGTCTCGAAGATCTTGATCGTCAGGCTGGCCAGCGAATCGTCGCCCACCGTCAGGATGGTCAGCAGGCTCGACAGGCCCAGCGCGATGGCCACGGGCATGCCCAGGCCCATCAGCACGAACAGCGTGGTGAACAGGATGGCGGTGTTCATGCCGCGTCCTCCTGCGCCTTGAGTTTCATCGCGTCGGCGGCTTCATCGGCGAGGTGCAGGCTGTCGGACTTGCCGGTGACGAGTGCCCACAGCACCTGGACGAAACGCAGGGTCATCAGCGCGTAGCCGAAGGGCATGATGGCGCGCACGATCCATACCGGAATGGGCAGGTCGTCGAGTTCGACGCCGACCATGCGCATCTTGCCGACGTAAGTCCACGAGCCGGCGATGACGATGCCGGCGTAGGCCAGGCACAGCAGCACCACGACGATGGAAGTGGCGCGTCGCACACCCGACGGCATCAGGCGCACCAGGGCGTCGACGCCGATGTGCGCCCCCACGCGCACCCCGTACGAGATGCCGACGAAGATCATCACGGCGAAGAAGATCGTCGTCATCTCGAGCGCCCAGGTGAAGCCCGAGTTGAAGACATAACGCAGCACCACCTGCACGAACGTCAGCGCGGTCATCGCGGTGAGCATGAGCACGACGAGCCACTCTTCGAGTCGATCCAGCCAACGCATGACGGTCTCCTTCTGGCGGCTGCGCGATCGGTCACGCCGAGCCTGCTGTCGTTCGTGTGCGGCCGCCCGCGGGCCCGGCGGTGCCTAGGCCGGCAGGCGCGCCGGTGCCGGTGCGGCGGTCAGTTCTTGTTGGCGGCTTCCGCTGCGGTCAGGATGTCCTTGCCGATCTCGCCCTCGAACTTGGCCCATACCGGCTTCATCGCCTTGCGCCACTGGGCGACCTCGTCCTTGGTCATCGGCAGGACCTCGGCCTTCTTGTCGTCGATGACCTTCTTGCGGTAGCTCGCGGCTTCGTCGAAGGCGATCTTGTTGCCGTACTTGATCGACTCGACCATGGCCTTGTCGAGGGCGGTGCGCACGTCGGCGGGCAGTTTGTCCCACCAGCCTGAATTGGCGATGACCATGTAGTCCAGCACGCCGTGGTTGGAGTCCATGATGTACTTCTGCACCTCGTGGAACTTCTTCGTGTAGATGTTCGACCACGGGTTCTCGGTGCCGTCGACCACGCCCGTCTGCAACGCCTGGTAGACCTCCGCGAAGGCGAGTTTCTGCGGGTTGCCGCCGACGGCCTTGAACTGTTCCTCGAGCACATCGGAGCTCTGGATGCGGAACTTCAGGCCCTTGGCATCGCCGGGCGTGCGCAGCGGCTTGTTCGCCGACAGTTGCTTCATGCCGTTGTGCAGGTAACCCAGGCCCTTGATGCCCTTCTTGGTCATCGAGTTCAGCAGCTCCTGGCCCTTCGGCCCGTCCTGGAAGCGGTCGACGGCCTCGATGTCGTCGAACAGGAACGGCAGGTCGAACACCTGCAGCTTCTTGGTGTACTTGCCGAACTTGGCAAGCGACGGCGCAATGATCTGCACGTCGCCGAGCACCAGCGCTTCCATCTCCTTGCCGTCGCCGAAGAGCTGGCTGTTCGGGAAGACCTGCACCTCCACCTTGCCGGGCAGCGCCTTCTCGGCCAGTTCCTTGAACTTGAGTGCGGCCTGGCCTTTCGGGGTCTGGTCGGCCACGACGTGGCTGTATTTGATGACGAGGGGGGCGGCCGAAGCGACGCCGTGGGCGGCGACGAGGGCCACCGACAGGGCCAGTGCGCGAACGAACATGATGTCTCCTTGTGTCTTTCTGCAGGCAATATGAATGTGGACAAATATAGTCCCGAATGCCCGTGCCAGAAATGTGGAAACTACTCGGTGTCGGGCCGCGCGTCTCTGCGCAGCGTCAAGCGGCGTGCACGTCGACGATCGGCAGCGTGATGGTGAAGGCGGCCCCGGCGCTACCGTCGTTGCGGTCGGCGGCCTGCAGGTCGCCGCCATAACGGTCGACGATATTGCGGCTGATCCAAAGGCCCAGGCCGGTGCCGTCCTTCTTGCGCGTGACGAAGGGCTTGAACAGTTCGCGCAGAAGGTCCGGCCCCAGGCCCGGGCCGGTGTCGGTGACGCTGACCTCGACCGTCGGCCCCTGTGCGCCGTCGCGGTCACAGGTCGCCAGCGTCAGCACGCCGCCGTCGGGCATCGCGTGGATCGCATTCACGAGCAGGTTCACCAGCACCTGCTGCAATTCGCTGCGGCTGGCCTGCGGCTGGCGTGTGGCGCGCAGCGTGCGCCGCACCTCGATGTGCGTGCGCGCCAGCAGATGGCCGGCAAGCACGAGGCTGTCGTCCACGAGCCGGTTCACGTCGACCGGCGCCACGTAGCCTGCATATTCACCCGGGCGCGCAAACTGCAGCAGTTGCGTGACGATGAGCCGCATGCGCTCGATCTGCTCGTCCACCAGCGCCAGCTCGCCGCGCACCCGCGCCGCGTCCGCGCCGAGCAACTCGCGCACGAGGTCCAGGTTGCCCTGGATCACCGCGATCGGGTTGTTCACCTCGTGCGCGATGCTCGCCGTGAGTTGGCCCACCGCCGCGAGCTTCTCCGAACGCACCAGCTGCCCCTGCGCGGCCTCCAGGTCGCGTGTGCGCTGCGCCACCTTGGCGTCGAGCTCCGCGTTCCAGTCCTGCAGTTCCTGCGTCTTGTCGTGAATGGTGTCGAGCAGGCTGTCGAGGTGGCCGGCAAGCTGCCCGATCTCGTCGCGCGATTCGACGACGCCCACTCGCGCGCCCAGGTCGCCCTGCTCCACCTGCTGCATGGTCTGGGCCATGCGTTCGATCGGCCCGAAGATGGCACGCGCCCAGCGCAGCGACAGCGCGGCCGCCGCGGCCATCACGGTGAAGAAGAGCACGCCGATGGTCAGCAGCACGGCGAACTTGAGCCAGCGGAAGGGTGCTTCCGTGAAGCCGACGTAGAGCATGCCCACGCGGCGACCGGTGCTGTCGATCAGCGGTTCGTACGCGGAGACATACCACTCGTTGACGACGAAGGCCCGGTCGAGCCATGTCCGACCCGCACCCAGCACCGTGTCTCGCACGGCCTGCGAGACCCGTGTGCCGATGGCACGCTCGTCCTGCTCGGCACCGAACAAGCGCACGTTGGTGCTCACGCGCACGTCGTCGAGAAAGAGCGTGGCCGTTCCCTGGCTGCCGAAGGGCAATGCGCCGTCGGGGTAGACGATCCCGTTGATGTGGTCGATGAACGGCAGGTTGCGGTTCAGCAGCACGCCGGCCTGCACATGGCCGAGCAACGTGCCGTCGGGGGCGCGCACGGCGCGTGTGGACAGCAGCACCATCGCCCGGTCCTCCTGCGTGCGGGCCGTGGGCGCGGCGTTGCGTGTGCCCACCAGCGGCACCGGGACACGCGCACGCAGGCTGTCGTCGAGCACCGCTTGTTCCGTGGGCCCGAGCACTTCCACGCTGGTGCTGCCGCTGCCATTGGCCACGGTGGTGAAGGCGGGCGATCGACGGTCGCCGCGCGCCGCGCCGCCGCCGGGGCCGAAGAGCAGCGTCCCGTCGGGCGAACGCAGGTTGATGAAGTCGAGCTTCTCCTGTGTCTTGAATCGCTGCAGCAGCGCCGGCACGTCCTTGCCGGCAGGTGTTGCCAGCGCCAGGTGCAGTGCATGCGAATCGGCGATCGACGCCGTGCTTGCGCCCACCTCGCCCAGCACGCGCTCGAAATAGCCGTTGGCCACGGCCAGGTCGCTGCGTATCTTGGCCACCAGCATGCGGTCGAGCGCGCCGTCGCCCCAGATGAGCAACCCGAGCCCGAGCAGCGGCAGCACCACCAGCAGCGGCAGCAGCACCAGCGCCAGCAGCTTGTTGCGGATCGACAGATTCTGGAATCGGGCCTTGCCGGCCATGGTGGTTTCGCTCACGCGTCCCGCTCGTCCGGCGACGCCGCAACAGGGCCGTCCTGGCCCCATTCGGCCACGCGGCGCTCCAGCGTGCGCCGGGACACCCCGAGCAATTGCGCCGCACGCGTCTTGTCGCCGCCCACCGAATCGAGCACGGCCAGGATGTGGCGCTTCTCCAGGGTCTGCAGGTCGGTCGGCCCGTCGAGCGCCGGTCTCGGCTGCGCCCTGGGCTGCGTGCGCGCCAACCCTTGGTACAGCGCCGAGACGTTCAGCGCGCCGAGGATCAGCGAGCGCTCGATCAGGTTGCGCAATTCGCGCACGTTGCCGGGCCAGTCGTACGCCTGCACGAAACGCATCTCGTCGTCGCTGACCTCGAACGGCTCCACGCCCATCTGCGGCGCCAGCGTGGCGAGGAAATGCGCCACCAGGTCCGGAATGTCCTCCTTGTGGGCGCGCAACGGCGGCAACGTGATCTCGACCACCTGCAGGCGGTAGTACAGATCCTTGCGGAAACGCCCGGCATCGACCTCGTCCCGCAGCGGGCGGTTCGATGCCGCCACGATGCGCACGTCGACCGGAATTTCCTGCTCGCTGCCCACCGGGCGGATGCGACGGGTCTCCAGCGCGCGCAGCAGCGTGGCCTGCATCGGCAACGGGAGCTCGCCGATCTCGTCCAGGAACAGCGTGCCACCCTGGGCGTAGACAAACAGGCCGTCGCGCTGCGCCTGCCCGCCGCCGACGCCGAACAGCTCGGCCTCGATCGCACCGGGCGACACGGTGGCGCAGTTGACAGGCACGAACGGCGCCTGCGCGTGCGGGCCGAGGGCATGCAGCGCCATCGCGGCGAGTTCCTTGCCGGTGCCGGATTCGCCGGTGAGCAGCACGGTGCTGTCCACCACCGCCACCCGCTGCAGCGCAGCCTGCAGGCCGCGGATCGCAAGCGAGCGGCCGACCAGCCCGTCGGCCGCCGGCGTGCGCTGCGACAGCGCACGGCGCAACACCCAGTTCTCGCGCTTCAACCTGGCGCGCTCCAGCCCTTGTTTGAACGCGCCGAGCACCTGTGTCACGCGGAAAGGCTTGAGCAGAAAATCGCTGGCGCCCGCACGCAGGGCCTCGATGGCGGTGTCGAGGTCGGCAAAGGCCGTGATCAGCACGACCTCGCACAGGTTGCCTTGTGCACGCATGTCGCGCAGCAGGTCGAGGCCGCTTCGCCCGGGCAGCGCGATGTCGAGGATCACGAGGTCGAATCGGTGGCGGGCCAGCAGTACCGCAGCCTCTTCGGCCGAACCCGCGGCAAACACTTGTCCGGCGCGCGGCACGAGGGTCTTCTCGAGGAAGTGGCGCATGCCCGGCTCGTCATCGACCACCAGCACGCTGGCGTGCGGCCAGCGGTCGGCGAGGTCGAGTGTGCTGGCGGCGGGGTCGGCGTCGGTTCGGCCCATGTCGGGATGCGGCTTCGGCAGGTAGGTGGCGCAGGATCGTAGCAAGGGCAGCTGCGCCGGCTGCGGACAGGGGTGGAATGCGAAACTGCGGCCATGCGTTCACGCGGTGTCCACCTGCAGTACACGTTCGAGCCCGACGGCCAGCAAGGCGCCGAGGTGCAGAACCCGCTTTTCGACCTGCTCTCGGCCTTGCGCGAGCATGGTTCGATCCAGCACGTGGCCCATGCGACAGGGTCGTCGTACCGACACGTGTGGGGCCGCTTCAAACATTGGGAGGAAGTGCTCGGGGAGCCGCTCGTGACCTGGGCACAAGGCCAGCCGGCGCGGCTGACACCGTTTTCCGAGCGCCTGCTGTGGGCCGAAAAGCAGGCGCGTGCGCGCCTGACGCCGCACATCGAAGCGCTGCGGGCCGAACTCGAGCGGGTGCTCGGCGAGGCGATGGACGGCAGCCAGCAGGTGCTGCCGCTGTGGGCCAGCCACGACCTCGCGCTGCCGCTGCTGCGCGAGCGCGCCAGTGCCACACAACGGCTGCACGTGGATCTTCGTTTCGCCGGCAGCATGGATGCGCTGCGGGCGCTGGCCGAAGGCCGCTGCATCGTGGCCGGGTTCCACGTGCCGCCGCTGCCGTCGGGGCCGAACGTGTTTGCAGGGCAGCTCAAGCCGCTGCTCAAGCCGGGGCGTCACAAGCTCATCGCAGGGTGGCGGCGCACGCAGGGCCTGATGGTGGCGCCGGGCAATCCGATGCGCCTGCAGGGCATGGCCGACCTCGCGGGCGGCGGCGTGCGCTTCGTGAATCGGCAGGCCGGGTCGGGCACGCGGCTGCTGCTCGAACACCTGCTGCAGCAGCAGCACCTCGAAGCGGCCTCGATCGACGGATTCGCCACCGCCGAGGAAGTCAGCCACGTGGCGGTGGCCGCGGCGGTGGCGGGCGGCCAGGCCGATGCCGGACTGGGCATCGAGGCCGCGGCACGGCGCTTCGGGCTGGACTTCGTGCCCGTGATCGACGAGGACTATTTTCTCGTCTGCCTGCAGGACACGCTGGCGCACCCCGCCGTCGAGGCGCTGTGCGACCTGCTGCGCCAGCCCGCCTGGGCCCACGCGCTAGGCACGCTGCCCGGCTACACGGCGGCCGCGAACAGCGGCGCGGTGCTGTCGCTCACGCGTGCCTTGCCGTGGTGGCATTTCCGGGCGCCGAAGGCCGGCTGAGGCGCCCGACGCTCACGAAGCCGTCCGGCGCCACGGCGTCGAGGCATCAAGGCCGCTCGCGCGGCGCGCTGCGGGCGTCGAGTGGCGCCGGCTGGTAGGCGGGCAAGAAGCGGCAGTCGTCGCCGAAGGTGCCCTTCAACTCGCTGCAGCGTTGTGCGACCGACTGCGGCGTGGGCTTGCGGCCCTGCGTGACCCACTGCAGCAGCGAATCCATCAGCGCGGGATAGACCGGGTCGCTCAGGTAGCTGTGTTCGTCGTAGTCGGCGAAGGTCTGCACGAGGTGGTCCGCCGTGCCGGCGGCTTCCATCGTCCGGCGGAACTGGCTTTCCAGTTCGACGAACGCCGTCGGGTCGTTGATGGCATGGACCGTGAGCACCGGCACCGGGATGTGGCCGTTCGGGTCGGTGTCGGCGCCGAAGCGCGCCACCGCCTGCGCATCGGCACGGTAGCGCAGCACCCCCGCGTTCAAGGCCGCGTCGTTGTCGGAGCCTTGATAGACCGCGCCGATATTGCCGAACGCCGGCTTGCCGCCGGTGCGTTCGTGCGCGATGTCGGCAAAGTGGAACGTGGCCCAGTTGAGGTGGCCCTGCACCGAGCGCTCGGGGATCTTCAGCACCTCGACGATGGTCTTCAGTTTGCGTGCCTGCTCGGGCGTGCGCTGCGCCGCCGGTACACCCACGCCGAGGCATTCCTTGGTGCGCTCGCGCAGGTCGGCCGGTTTCATCTTCGAGCCCGTGGGCAGGCCCATCCACAGCGGGTACGCCGGCTCGTCCGCACGCGGGTGGTTCTGGCAGAGGTACTGGTAGACGACGCGCAGGTCGAGCCGGAAGTCGTACGACCGGGTGCCGCCGCCGAGCACGCCGCTGGACAGCAGCACCGCGTCATACGGCGGCTTGCCGTCGGCGCCCTTCGTGAACATCTCGGCGCCCTTGGCGGCCACGCCGGCGCCCCACGACTGGCCGTGCAGGATGGTGTATTTCGGGCGTGCCACGTGCTGCACGAAGATGCCGCGCAGGCGCTCGGTGTCTTCGGCCGCGGCACGCACGGCCACGCCGCCCTGGCGGTAGGTGCTGGCCGCGAACGCATGGCCGGCCTTGACCCAGATGCCCCAACGTTTCAGATCCGCCAACGCGCGGTCGAACTTGACCGGGCCGAGCGTCGGCCCGCCATGCGCATGCAGCACGAGCACGCCGCTCCACGCGGCCGGCACCACGATGATGTAGGGCGCTCCGGCGGAATCCTGGCCCGACAGGCAGCGTGCGCCATTGGGCACCTCCGCCGGACAGTCCATCGCCTTGGGGGCGGCTTCGGTGGACATCACCGGCGGCACTGCTGGCGTGGCGCATCCACCCAGCAGAGTGGCCACCAGGGCGGCGAAGGCGTACAGGCCACGGGAGGATCGGGGTTGCATGTCGGGCACCTTTCGTCGGGGAGGTTCGAAGTCGCGCGAGTCTAAGGCGACGCCCGGCCAGGCCCGTGGCGCGCGTACATTGCCGGCTTCGCCCTGCGGCACGACGCCCGGACCTACCGTTGACCCCGCTCGACCTCGCCGTCATCGCAGCCTATTTCGTCTTCACGCTGGGACTGGGCTTGTGGGTCTCGCGCCCGGACGCGTCGTCGGACGACTACTTTCTCGGCGCACGCGACCTGCCGGCCGGCGCGGTGATGTTGTCCATCGTCGCCACCGAGACCTCGGCCTTGACGGTCATCTCCGTCCCGGGCATCGCCGCACGCGGCGACTTCACCTTCCTGCAGCTGGCGATGGGTTATCTGCTCGGGCGCATCGGTGTGGCGCTGTGGCTGCTGCCGGGTTATTTCGACGGCCGCCAGCAGACGGCCTATCAGCGCCTCGAAGCACGCTTCGGCGCGGCGACGCGGCGCACGCTGTCGGTCGTCTTCCTCGCCACGCGTTTCCTTGCCGACAGCGTGCGCATCTTCGCGGGCGCCATCCCGCTGGCGCTCGTGACCGGCTGGGACCCCGCCTGGGCGATCGTTGCGATGGGCGGGGTGACCCTGGTGTACACCTTCGTCGGCGGGCTCAAGGCGGTGGTGTGGGCCGATGTGCTGCAGCTCGCGATCTACGTGGCGGGCGGCATCGCGGCACTCTGGGTGGCCACCACGATGGCCGGCGGCGCAGCGTCGGTCTGGACCCTCGCGGGCGCGGCGGGCAAGCTGAGGATGTTCGACTTCGGCTTCTCGTTCAGCGCGCCGTTTGCCTTCGCCGGCGCGCTGGCCGGCGGCGCCATGCTGTCTGCGGCCAGCCACGGCGCCGATCACCTGATCGTGCAACGTCTGCTCGCCACCCGCTCGCTGCGCGATGCGCAGCGAGCGCTGGTCGGCTCAGGCTTCCTCGTGATCGCGCAGTTCGCGCTCTTTCTGGCCGTCGGCACGGCGGTCTGGGCGGCAGGCCATGCGCCAATGGAATTGGCGAGCGACCAGATCTTCGCGCGCTTCGTCATCGGGCAGTTGCCGGCCGGCGTGGCCGGGCTCGTGGTCGCGGCGATCCTGGCGGCGGCGATGAGCACGATCAGTTCATCGATCAGCGCGCTCGCGTCGTCGATGACGAGCGACCTTTACGCCGGCTGGACCGGGCGAAGCGAAGCCGCACATCTGTTGAAAGTGGGCCGAGTGTTCTCGCTCCTCTGGGGGCTGCTGCTGATCGCCGGTGCGCTGGCCTTCCAGGCGTGGGGCGGCGGCACGGGCACGCCCGTCGTGCTGCTCGCGCTTTCGATCGCGTCGGTCACCTACGGCGCCTTGCTCGGGTCGCTGCTGCTGGCGGCACGCGGTTCCCGCGTGGCCGGTATCGACGTGATGGCCGGCGCCGCCCTTGCGGTGGGCCTGATGCTGGGGGTCGTCTTCGCCGGGCGCTGGTCGGCGGCCTGGCCGGCGCTCGCGCCGATCGGCCGCCTGGCCTTCGTGTGGTACGTGCCGCTGGGCACGGCGCTGACCATCGCGATCGCGCTGGCGAGCGGCGCGCGGCGGCGCCTGCGTTCAGCTGCGTGACGGGCCGCTCTGCAGGCGCCGGAGTTCTTCCAGCGTGTTGGCATTGTCGAAGGCCCGTGGATCTTCGAACACCACCTGCACGCAGCGGTGCTGGCCGGTCCAGCGGTCGATCTTGCGCTGGCCGGCGTGCAGGAAGGCGACCAGGCTTTCCATCAGGCTGCATTTCAAGAGGCAGAAGACGGGTTGCACCTGCACCGTGCCGTCCGACTCGCGCGTGGCGGCCATCGCGATCTCGGCGTCGGCATCGGCAAGTGCCTGCGCCAGGCGCGCGGCCAGGTCGTCGGGAAAGCCGGGTGTGTCACACGGCACGGTCAGCAGGTACGGGGTTTCGGCGCGCTCCAGCCCGGCCAGCACGCCGGCCAGCGGGCCGGGGTAGTCGGGCAGGGCATCGGGCCAGACCGGCACACCCATCGACTCGTAGGCCCCGAGATTGCGGTTGGCGTTGATCATCACGGCGCCGACCTGCGGCTGCAAGCGCAGCAGCGTGAACATGGCCAGCGGAAGGCCCTGGTGGTTCTGCAGCCCCTTGTCGACGCCGCCCATGCGGGTGGCGCGTCCGCCCGCGAGCACGAGGCCGGTGATGTCCTGCGGATCGATCGTGGGGTGCATGCCGGTCGTCATGTTTCGAGCATGTCGAACGCCTGGGCCTCGACCTGCACGAAGGTGCGCGTGAACTCGGCCACGGCGCGCCAGGTGTGTGCGCGTGGATGGCCGACGACCTCGTCGCACAGGCGCTCGACCCACGACTGCACATGGGCGCGGAAGAACCGGCGCTGCTGCTCGAGGTTGCACACCCCGGCGTCGTCGCCCGCGATGAGGTAGCGCATGACCTCGAAGACATAGGCCACGTGGTCCTCGGTCTCGATGCGCGACGCGTCGCGCGCGAGGCCGAGCGCGCGCAGGTCGGTGCGCAACTGCGCCAGCGCCTTGTCGTTGACGGCGCCGCTGAGATAGAACGAGCCGTAGGCAAACACCTCCGGCTTGCCGATGCCGTGGAAGAGGGCAACGTGTTCGTCGGCAGCGTCGGCGGCGGTGGTGGCGCGCATCGCGGCCACGAGGTCCTGCCAGCGCGCCTCGAGCGGGCCGCCGGGCTCGGGCGCCTGCGTCACCGCCACCTTGAATTGCTGCAGCATCCCGTCGTCGGGTGGCGCGAGCCACAGGCGCGCGAGCAGGCCGTAGGCCTCGGCGCGGGCGAGTTCTTCGTCGTCACCGGACGAGGCAAACGCGATCGGGACGGGGGTCGCTTCGCTCATGACTTGAGATCCGTGATGCGCACTTCGTTGGGGTTCGTGTGGATGTCGATCACGCGGCATTCGCTGCACATCTTCAGGCGGTCGGCCGCGGCACCCTGGAAGGCCGGGTGCGCGCCGATCTTGCCGATCATCGCCTCGATCGCGCGCAGCGTGCCGAAGGGCTTGCCGCAACGCAGGCAGCGGTAGGGCTCGGCTTCTGCGATCACGCGCGCGGCCTTGCGCGCCTTGCCGCCGTCGGCCAGCCACAGCCGCGGCTGCAGCGTGATCGCCTGCTCGGGGCAGGTGGTGGCGCACAGGCCGCATTGCACGCAGTTCTTCTCGATGAAACGCAGTTGCGGCTTGTCCGGGTTGTCGGCCAGCGCGGCCTCGGGGCAAGCGCCCACGCAACTCAGGCACAGCGTGCACTTGTCGGTGTCGACGACGAGGCTGCCGAACGGCGCGCCGGGCGCGGGCAGCGCGATCGTGTCGGGCACGGCCGCGGACTGGGCCATCAGATGGTCGAGCGCGAGGTCGAGCGTGCCGCGTTTGTCGGCTTGCGCAGCGAAGGTTGCCGCGCGCGCCACGCCTTGTGCAGCCGGGGTGCGCAGCGCGGCGTCGAGAGCGGGCAGGTCGCGTGCGTCGCGGGCCTCGATGAGCCGGAAGTGTTCGCCCTGGTAGCCGAGGCCACTGACGATGGCCTGCGCCACCGCCATCTGCGCGGCGAGTGCGTCGCGATATTCCGCGGCCTCTTCGTCCGTCAGCAAGACCCAGACCTGGCTCGCACCCTGCGCGACGGCGGCCAGCCAGAGATCGATGCCGACACTCGCGGTGTGCCACACCGGCACCGGCAACACGCGGGCGGGCACGCCCTGCCGCGCGCGATCGGTGCGCGAGGCGCGCCCCAGATCGTTGATCAGCCGTGCGCCGGCGCCTTCGCTGTGCAGGAGCAACGCGGCGTCCTTGCCGCCCGCGGCGGCATACGCGGTGAGCATCGTGCGCAGGCGGCGGCCCTGGTCCACGGGGCCGGGGTAGGCGAAGGACATGGCGCCGCTCGGGCACACCGTGCTGCAGGCGCCGCAGCCCACGCACAGGAAGGGCTCGACGATGACACTGCCGCCCGCCGGTGCGACCTGAACGGAAACGCCGCCGGCCGCAGCCACGGCATGGCGCGACGGGCGACCGGCGGTCTTGCCCTTGCGCGACGCGTCGCTGCGGATCGCGCGCGCCGAACATACGTCGATGCAGGCCGTGCAGCCGACTTGCTCGTTGCGGCTGTGCGCGCAGATCTTCGGGTCGTAGCGGAAGAACTTGGGCTTCTCGAATTCGCCGGTCAGCTCGCGCAGCGCGAGCACCGCCTTCACCAATGCACGCTCGTCGCCCGCCACATGGTGGTAGCCCTGGGGCGGCTGGTGCATCGTGAAGGCGGGCTGCTCGCGCAGGTCGAGCACGAGGTCGAAGTTCTCTTCGACGACCTCGGCGCCGCGCGCGAAGTCGATCGCGCCGGCGGCGTCGCACACGCGCACGCAGTCGCGGTGGCTCTTGCAGGCATCGAGGTCGATGCGGTAGTCGAAGCCGATCGCGCCTTCGGGGCAGGCCTCGATGCAGGCGTTGCAGCGCGTGCACAGGTCGAGGTCGATGGGCTGGTCCTGCACCCATTCGGCCCTGAACGCGCCGAGCCAGCCTTGCAGGCTTTGCAGCCGGCCGTGGTGGGCCGCCAGGTCGTGTACCTGCGCAAGTGCGCCGCCGGGCCGGTCGACCAGCAATGTGACGTCGAGTTTGTCGCTCAGCATCTGCGCGGCACGGCTGGCGGCATCGGCGCCGCCGATGACGAGGCAGCGGCCAGAACTGCGGTAGGTGACGGTGGGCACGGGCTCGGGCGCGGGCAGCTGCGCGGCGGCAATGAGCGCGGCGATCTTCGGCGTGGCCGACTTCGCATCCTTCGACCATCCAGCGGTCTCGCGGATGTTGACGAAGCGGATCGGCCGCTCCTGCACGCTGGCCGCACCTTCGGTCTCGTCGTTGAGCTCGAGGAACAGGCGCTGCTCCTGCGTGCACGCGACGAGCAGTTCGTCGCCGCTGCGCCCGGTGTCCTTGGCGGCGCGCTGAAAGGTGCCGGCCTCGCGGCGGCACAGCAGCGTATGGACGGTCTCCAGCCCCTCAGGACTGGCGTTCGGGGTCTTCGCCAGCGCGCGGCCCAGGGCCGGTCCGTCCAGCGGCATCGACCGGTTGCAGTCGCAGATCAGTGTCTTCATCGGGCGGGAGGTCCGGGGAGGGAGGGTGGGGTGCCGCGGGTCGCGGATCGGTGCTTGCGGTGGCTTGGACGGCGGCTTGATCGTCGGTCGATGTCGCCGCCGCCGTCGGTGTGTTCGACCCAGCCTGCGCCATGGCCGCGTCTTCTTCTTCGTCGTCGAACAGGCCGAGGGCCTTCGCCTGCACCATCTGGCGCAGCATGCTCGCCGGCAGGGGATCGGGCAGGCCGTAGTCGTCGATGTACGTGTCCAGCCCATCCATCACGTTGTAGTGCGGATCGGAGAAGAGCTTCTTCAGCGCCGCATTCCTCACCCCGGGATCGACGTCACCGGCGACGAAGCGCGCGTAGTCGGAACTCTGCGTGAGCGCTGCCACATCGTCGAGCGTGGGCGGCGCTGGTGTCGCGGTTGCGGGCTCGTCCGCCAGGTCGGGTGCGGCGGCCGTTGCGGGCGGAACGCCGGTACCCACGGCCAGCGCGGGCGAGGTGTCCGGTGCGGCGGGCACCGGCACCGGCGCCACCGGCTTCGTGGCGTCGATCGCTGCGCCGCCGTGGCGCACCTCGGCCTTGCGGCGTGACCAGCGCGAGAGGAAGCCGTCGTTGCGATCGTCGGACGTGGCCATCGGCATCAGCGCTCGCCGGGCGGCTTGAACGAGGCCGGACGCCTGCGCTGCTTGGGCTCCGGCCGGTAGTGCAGGTCGACATAGGCCTGCAGCCACGCACACAGTTCTTCGCCCAGCGGCACATTGTCGACACGCTCCTGCGCATCGAGCAGGCGGCCGGCCTCGTTGTACGACAGCGTGACGTGCTCGGGCCAGGCCCGCGAGGGGTCTTCATCATCGATGCGCCACATCACGAACCACACCGGCGCACCCGACGTGAGGTTGAGGTAGTAACCCTCGGCCTCGTCTCGGAACAACGTGACGGCAAGGCCCGGGTGAAGGATCTGCGCGGTCTTGCCATCGTCGCGCAACAGGCGCGCAGCGTCACCGAACCCACTCTCGTCGGGCACGACCTCGGCGATGCGGAAGGACCAGTTTTCCCAACGATTGGGCTGTTTGCGGCGCTCGATGAGCACCGCGACGGGAAGGGTGGGTTTGTCGTCCATGACGCACGGCCCGATGGGCCCGGCGGGGCGGCGGAAAGACCTCGATTCTAGGCGTGGCTCCAAGGCCGTGCGGAGGGAGGGCCGCTGTGTTTTGCAGCATTCGCTTCGGCAAGTTGACGTGGCGCCGTTTGGCGCGACAAGTTGTCGCGCTCAACCCGGGTGCCACCCGATTGAATGCGGGTTTGCTCTGACGGTTAATGACTGGTGAATATGTCGGCCCGTGCATGGGCCTGCCGACCCTGGAGGCTGCCTCGATGAGCAAATCAAATACGCCCGCCCTCAACCGCCGCACGGTCTTCGCCGGTGCCGGCGCCGCCGGTGCGCTGGCCGCGGCTGCAGTGGCCCTGCCGGGTGCCGCGAAGGCACCGGCCGTCGTGGCCTTGCCCAAGGCCGCGCCCGATCAGGGTGGTGGCTATCAGGCCACCGAACATGTGCTGCGCTACTACCAGACGGCCAAGGTCTAAGGAGTTTCCATGCTGCTGACCCGCAAGACAACCCAGGCCGGCACGGCCTCTTCGAACCTGGTGGCCCATCTGTCGCGCGGCATCTCGCGTGCGATCCCCACGATGGACCGGCGTGCATTCCTGCGCCGCTCGGGCCTCGGCGTGGGCGCCGGCATCGCCGTCTCTCAGCTCACGCTGGTCAAGAAGGCCGAGGCCGCGGATGCAGCCCAGGGCGGCGCCGCGGGCGCCAAGGTCGAGGTGCGCCGCACGGTGTGCGGCCATTGCTCGGTGGGCTGCGCGGTCGACGCGGTGGTGGAGAACGGCGTCTGGGTGCGCCAGGAGCCGGTGTTCGATTCGCCCATCAACCTCGGTGCACATTGCGCCAAGGGCGCGGCACTGCGTGAGCACGGCCACGGCGAATACCGCCTCAAGTACCCGATGAAGCTGGTGAACGGCAAGTACCAGCGCATCAGCTGGGACGTGGCGCTGGACGAGATCAGCGCCAAGATGCTCGACCTGCGCAAGCAGAGCGGGCCCGATTCGATGTTCTTCGTCGGCTCGTCCAAGCACAACAACGAGCAGTCGTACCTGATGCGCAAGTGGGTGTCGTTCTGGGGCACCAACAACACCGACCACCAGGCGCGCATCTGCCACTCCACCACCGTGGCCGGCGTGGCCAACACGTGGGGGTATGGCGCGATGACCAACTCCTACAACGACATGCAGAACTCGAAGGCGGCGCTGTACATCGGCAGCAACGCGGCCGAGGCGCACCCGGTGTCGCTGCTGCACATGCTGCACGCCAAGGAAACCGGCTGCAAGATGATCGTGGTCGACCCGCGCTTCACGCGCACGGCGGCCAAGGCGGACGAATATGTGCGCATCCGCTCGGGTTCCGACATCCCGTTCATGTTCGGTGTGATGTATCACATCTTCAAGAACGGCTGGGAGGACAAGAAGTACGTCGAGGACCGCGTCTACGGCATGGACAAGGTGCGTGACGAGGTGCTGGCCAACTGGACCCCCGACAAGGTGCTCGAGGCCTGCGGCGTCGACGAAGCCACCACGCTGAAGGTGGCCACCATCATGTCGCAGAACCGCCCGAGCACGGTGGTGTGGTGCATGGGCCAGACGCAGCACACGACCGGCAATGCGATCGTGCGCACCTCGTGCCTGTTGCAGCTGGCGCTGGGCAATGTGGGCAAGAGCGGGGGCGGCACCAACATCTTCCGCGGCCACGACAACGTGCAGGGTGCCACCGACGTCGGCCCCAACCCGGATTCGCTGCCCGGCTACTACGGCCTGGCCGAGGGTTCCTGGAAGCACTTCGCAAAGGTCTGGGACGTCGACTTCGAATATCTCAAGAAGCAGTACGCGCCCGGCATGATGGGCAAGTCCGGCATGACCGTTTCGCGCTGGATCGACGGTGTGCTCGAGAAGAACGAGCTGATCGACCAGGAGAGCAACCTTCGCGGGCTGTTCTTCTGGGGACACGCGCCGAATTCTCAGTCGCGCGGGCTCGAGATGAAACGCGCGATGGACAAGCTCGACCTGATGGTCGTGATCGATCCCTACCCGAGTGCGACTGCGGCAATGGCAGCGATGCCCGGCAACGCCGAGGATCTGAATCCGAACCGCGCGGTGTACCTGCTGCCGGCGGCGTCCCAGTTCGAGACCAGTGGCTCGGTGACGGCGTCGAACCGGTCGATCCAGTGGCGCCAGCAGGTCATCGAGCCGCTGTGGGAGAGCCGCACCGACCACATGATCATGGCGCAGCTCGCAGACAAGCTCGGTTTCGGCAAGGAGCTGTTGAAGAACTACAAGATGATCGACGGCAAGGGCGGCAAAGAGCCCGAGGTCGAGTCGATCCTGCGCGAGATCAACCGTGGTGTCTGGACCATCGGCTACACGGGCCAGACGCCCGAGCGGCTGAAGGCGCACATGCGCAACATGCACGTCTTCGACATCAAGTCGCTGCGTGCCAAGGGCGGCATCGACAAGGAGACGGGCTACAAGCTCGATGGTGACTATTTCGGCTTGCCCTGGCCGTGTTTCGGCACCGCCGAGATCAAGCATCCGGGTTCGCCCAACCTGTACGACACGTCGCGGCACGTGATGGACGGCGGCGGCAACTTCCGCGCGAACTTCGGTGTCGAGCGCGACGGCGTGTCGCTGCTCGCAGGCGACGGCTCGCATTCGGTGGGCTCTGAGCTCACCACCGGCTACCCCGAGTTCGACCACGTGCTGCTCAAGAAGCTGGGCTGGTGGGGCGACCTCACCGAGGCCGAGCAGAAGGCGGCCGAAGGCAAGAACTGGAAGACCGACCTTTCAGGCGGCATCCAGCGTGTGTGCATGAAACACGGCTGCCACCCGTTCGGCAACGCCAAGGCACGTGCCGTGGTCTGGAACTTCCCGGATCCGATCCCGAAGCACCGCGAGCCGCTGTACAGCAACCGGCCCGAGCTGGTCGCGAAGTACCCGACGCACGACGACAAGAAGGCCTTCTGGCGCCTGCCCACGCTGTACAAGAGCGTGCAGGAGAAGAACAAGGACATCGGCAAGACCTTCCCGCTCATCATGACGAGCGGGCGCCTCGTCGAGTACGAGGGTGGCGGCGAGGAGACGCGGTCGAATCCCTGGCTGGCCGAACTGCAGCAGGAGATGTTCGTCGAGATCAACCCGAAGGCGGCCAACGACCGCGGCATCCGCAACGGTGACTTCGTCTGGGTCAAGACCCCGCCGATGGCCGCGCTGCCGGACTTCAAGGGCCTGCGCGTGAAGGCGCAGGTGACGGAGCGTGTCGATGCCGAAACGGTCTTCCTGCCGTTCCACTTCTCGGGGCGCTGGGGCGGTGTCGACATGCTGCCGTACTACCCCGAAGGCGCGCATCCGGTGATCCGCGGCGAGGCCGTGAACACGGCCACGACGTACGGCTACGACAGCGTGACGATGATGCAGGAAACCAAGACGACCCTGTGCCAGATCGAGAAGGCCACGGCCTGAACCCCGAGACGGAGACCCTGACATGGCCCGAATGAAATTCATCTGCGACAGCGAGCGTTGCATCGAGTGCAACGGTTGCGTCACCGCCTGCAAAGCCGAGCACGACGTGCCTTGGGGTGTCAACCGGCGGCGAGTCGTCACGCTCAACGACGGGTTGCCCGGTGAAAAGAGCATCTCCGTCGCCTGCATGCACTGCAGCGACGCACCCTGCATGGCGGTGTGCCCGGTGGACTGCTTCTACCGTACCGACGAGGGCGTGGTGCTGCACGACAAGGACGTCTGCATCGGCTGCGGCTACTGCAGCTACGCCTGTCCGTTCGGCGCGCCGCAGTTTCCGACCAACGGCACCTTCGGCTTGCGCGGCAAGATGGACAAGTGCACCTTCTGCGCCGG
>JAHECD010000091.1 GCA_024641945.1 Rubrivivax sp.
GCGCACGCCGATCGTGCCGCCCATCGAGTCGGTGAGCTGTCGGCTCAATGCAAGTCCGAGGCCGGTACCTTCCACGCCGCTGTGCTGCGCCCCGAGCCGGTCGAAGGCATTGAACAGGCGCGACAGCTGATCGGCATTCATTCCGATGCCGGTGTCGCTGATGTCGACCTCGACGCGGCCGTCGGTTTCGCGTGCTTCGAGCCGTACCAGGCCGCCGGCGCGGTTGTACTTGACGGCATTCGACATCAGGTTGCTCAGCACCTGTCGCAGGCCCTTGCGGTCGGCGTGTACCCAGGGCGCCGACATCGGTGCCAGCCGGTTGTCGAACGCGATTCCGCGCTCTTGCGCACGCGCGGACAGCATGGCCCAGGCCTCGTCGGCCGTGGCTTGCAGGTCGACGGCCTCCAGGTGGAGCCGCTGCTGCCCGGACTGCGCAGCCGAGAGGTCCAGCACATCGTCCACGAGTCCCAGCAGGTGCCGGCCACTGGCGAGGATCTGGCGCACCCATCGCGCCTGCTGATCGGGCATCTCGTCGCCCATGTCGAGCAACTGGGCAAAGCCGAGGATCGCATTGAGCGGTGTGCGCAACTCGTGGCTCACGCGTGAAAGGAACTGCGATGTCGCGCGGTTGGCGGCATCGGCCCGGTCACGTTCTGCACGCAGCGTCTCGGCCAGTTTGCGCTCGGTGATGTCCACCACCATCCCGATGCGTGTGTACCCGGGTTCGCTCGACTGCACCTCGGAGGAGGTGAGTTGAACCCATCGCAGGCCGCCCGTGCGTGGCAGCACGCGAAATTCGAAGATCACCGGTGCACCCCGGCGCCGGCCTTCGCTGGTCGTCGTCCTGAGTGCAGCGACATCCTCGGGGTGGGTGAAGGTCTGGAGCAATTCACCGTTGTCGAGCACCTCTGCGGGTTCGACGCCATAGATGTCGCGCACACCCGGGCTGACGAAATCGAAACGTCGGCGGCCCTGCGGCGACACGTGCATCCGATAGACAAGGCCCGGGATCTGCGCCGTGACCTGGCGCAGTTGCTCCTCGCTGCGCCGCAGGTCCTGCTGGGCGCGGATGTCCTGGGTGATTTCCTCGACCGTGCCTTCGAAGAACTTGATCGCGCCCTGGTCGTCGCGCACCGCGTGCGCGTGTTCGTTCACCCAGATGCGCTCGCGCGTGCGATAGCGTCGCACCTCGGACACGAAGCCGACGACCTGGCCGTCCCGCTCGAGCAGCGCCTTGAATTCTTCGCGCCGCTCGGGGTCGACGTACCACTCGGCGCCGATATCGTGCACGACGGCCGCCAGATCGTCCGTATGGTCGAAGCCGTTGATCCGAGCGAGCGCGGCATTCACGCGCAGCACGCGGCCGTCGGGCGACGATCGGTAGGCGCCAATCGGGCAAAAATCGAACAGGGACGTGAAATCCTCGGGCACGGGCGGCTCAGCGTAGGACGAATGCCATTGTGTGGCTCATTCTTCCTAGGTTGTGTCGCGGCTGGTTCAAGTCGGACATATTCGACGGGCAAATACGTGGCATAGGTCAAGGATCATCCGCCACGCGCCAATGTGGTGCGGGTCGGCGAAATCAACGGGAACCGGACGGAACGGCATGACGACTTCATGGGGTGACGCGCAGAACGCCGACGGACCACTCGCCGGCATCAAGGTGCTCGAGCTTGGGCAGCTGATCGCCGGGCCGTTCGCGGCCCGCACGCTGGGCGACTTTGGTGCCGACGTGATCAAGATCGAACCGCCTGACGGCGGCGACCCGCTGCGCAAGTGGCGGCTGTTGAAGGATGGCACGTCGGTCTGGTGGCAGGTGCAGTCGCGCAACAAGCGGTCGGTCGCGCTCGATCTGAAGGACCCGCAGGCACAGGACATCGTGCGCGAGCTCGCGCTCGAGGCCGACGTGCTGGTGGAGAACTTCCGCCCCGGTGCGATGGAGTCGTTCGGCCTTGCGCCCGACGGGTTGATGCGCGCCAACCCACGCCTGATCGTGCTGCGCATCAGCGGCTATGGCCAGACGGGACCCTACCGCGACAAGCCCGGCTTCGGCGTCGTCGCCGAGGCCATGGGCGGCCTGCGCCACCTCACCGGCGAGCCGGGCCGAACACCGGTACGCGTGGGCGTGAGCATCGGCGACACGCTGGCTGCGCTGCACGGCGTGATCGGCGTGTTGATGGCGCTGCAGGAACGCCATCGCAGCGGCCACGGGCAGGTGGTCGACGTGGCGCTGTACGAGGCCGTCTTCAACTGCATGGAAAGCCTGCTGCCCGAGTACAGCGCGTTTGGCGCTGTGCGCCAGCCCGCGGGCAGCGCACTGCCCGGCATCGCGCCCAGCAACGCCTATGCGTGCAGCGACGGCTTCGCGCTCGTAGCCGGTAACGGCGACAGCATCTTCAAGCGCCTGATGAAAGCGATCGGCCGCAACGATCTTGCGCAGGACCCCGCGTTGGGCGACAACACCGGCCGCGTGGCGCGTGTCGAGGAGATCGACGCCGCCATTGGCGCGTGGACGGCACCCCGCACGGTGGCCGACGTGCTGGCCGTGCTGGACGCCGCCGGCGTGCCGGCCGGCCGCATCTATACCGCGGCCGATATCGCGCACGACCCGCACTACGCGGCGCGCGGCATGCTGCAGACCGTGACGCTGGCCGACGGCAGCACGCTCGCCGTGCCCGGCATCGTGCCCAAGCTCTCGCGCACACCCGGCGGCCACCATCGCGGCGCGCCGGCGCTGGGCGCGGATACGCAGGCCGTGCTGGGTGCGCTGAAGCGCTGACGGCGCCAGGGGTGCCGGGCGCGCCGCCGCCCGCAACTACCTGGCGACGAAGACCACGGCCGTTCGTGCAGGCACGTTGAACTCGCCGGTGGACGGCTCGAAGGTGGCCTCCTTCGCGCGTGCATCGGCCGCGCCGGCGGTGGCGTGCAGCGGGTGCAACTCGAAGGCCTTGCCCTTCAGCGTATCCACCGGCACGCGCTGCGCGGCCTTGCCGACATTGATCAGATAGACCAATTCCTTGTAGTTGGCACCGGCATAGCCGTTGCCATCGACGTGCCCGACCAGGACCGTGGGCACCTGGTTCGGACCGGTGTTGAAGAAGCGCAGGCGCGACTTGATGTCTTCGGCCGTTCGCAGCCGCAGCAGTGTCGTCGAGGCCCGGATCCGGATCAGGTCGAGAAAGGCGTCGCGTGTGAACGCAATGTCCGTCGGTGTGGGCCGGATCGACGTGTCGGCCAGCAACGGCTGCATCAGCGGCCAGCCCGTGCCGTTGTCCTGCCGGGGTGGCAGGCCGGTGCCGAAGTGGTTGTCCTGCGCGGTCCAGTCGATGCGGTTGAACCAGTCGCCCGAGTCGTAGCTGTTGCGGTCCATCGACTTGCTGCGCAGCAGTTCCTGCCCGGCGTGCACGTAGGCGATGCCCTGGCTGAAGGCGACGATGGCGTTGGCCATCGTTTGCACACGTGCGCGATCGGCCGTGCTCGTTCCCGTGGGCAGCTTGAAGACGTTCGAATCGAACAGCGTCTGGTTGTCGTGGTTCTCGACGTAGTTCACCACCTCGCCGGGCTGGCTCGCATAGCCCGCCGGCTGGCCGGCGTAGTCGATGCGCTCGAGGGGCCGCTGCGTGCCATCGGCCGTGGAGAGCTCGAAGCCGCGGATCGAGCCGGCGAGTGCCACGCGCACCAGGTCGGCACTGCGCACCAGGTCCTGCGCCGTGGCCTTGCCTGCGGCCTGGGCATTGGCGTCGTAGAAGAGGCCGTTGACGTACCCCTGGCGCACGACCTGGTCGACACCGCTGTCGCCGGCGCTGCCGCCGCGCACGGCGTCGCGCCCCCGGTCGCTGAAGGTGCCGATGCCGCTGCCGCCCAGCGACAGCTGCGAGGCCTGCACGAAGCGCCGGCCATCGGCGACCTCGCCAAAATTCCAGCCCTCGCCGATCAGGTGGATGTGGTGACCGGCGGCAGCGTCCACGGCGCGCTGCAGCTGCTCCATCGCGGCGCGCGGCTGGTGGCCCATGAGGTCGAAGCGGAACGAATCGATGTGGTGGTCGCGCGCCCACACGACGGCGGAATCGACCATCAGCTTGGCCATCATGGCGTGCTCCGTCGCGGTATTCGCGCAGCAGGTGGAACGTTCGACATCGCCGCGCGCGTCGAGCCGCTGGTAGTAACCCGGCACGATGCGGTCGAGCACCGAGTGCGCCTGCTGCCCAGCGGCGCTGGTGTGGTTGTAGACCATGTCCATGCCCACGCGCAGGCCCATTCGGTGCAGCGCCTGCACCATGCGGCGGAATTCGAGGACACGCGTCGCGGGGTGCGACGCGTCGGTGGCGTAGCTGCCCTCCGGCGCCGTGAAATGCCAGGGGTCGTAGCCCCAGTTGAAGCAGTCGCGCGCCTTTGTCGCCTCCACGGCCGCCTGTTGCGCCGTGCTGTCGGGCGCCGCACCGGGCGGGATGGCGGGTGTGACACAACCGGTCTCCGGCACGCTGGCGATGTCGAACACCGGCAGCAGGTGCACGTCGGTCACGCCGGCGTCGGCGAGCCGGCGCAGGTGTCGCACGCCGTCGGATGCCGGCTCGGCAAACGCGGCATACGTGCCGCGCAGCGGGGCCGGCACCGTGGTGTCGCCGATCGAGAAATCGCGCACGTGCAGCTCGTAGATCACGAGGTCGGTCGGAGCGGCCACACGCTCCGGGCGCTTCGTGTCGTCCCAGCCCGGCGGCTTGAGCGCGGCCGCATCGAGGCTCAGCACCGCGCTGTGCGCCGAGTCGGCGTCGAGCGAGAGCGAATACGGGTCGGTGACGCGGTTGCGCACGAGACCGTGCCCGCGCACGAAGACGTCCACCAGGTACGTGTACGTGCGGCCCGTGAGATCGGCCGGCAGGCGGGCCCACCAGCTGCCGCTGCTGGCGTCCGCGTGCATCGGCAGCAGGGTGTCGGCGGTCGCACTGCCGGCGGGATACAGGCAGAGCGATACACGCTGCGCCGTCGGGGCCCAAAGGCGGAAGGCGGTCGTCGTGGTGCGCTCGAAGGGGACCAGGCTGCGCGAGCGCCGCAGCGTGACGCCGTAGTCCGGCAGCGTGGCGGCGCCGGCGAAGACCTGGTCCAGCACGCCGGGCAGTTGTGCCGTGGTGGCGTCGAGCACATGGCCGTTGTCGTCCTCGCGCACGAGCACCAGCTGTTGGCGCAGCAGCGGCCGCAGGCGCGCTGCATCGGCCGGAGCAAGCGCCAGCGTCGGGCCGGCACCGGCATGCGCAAAGCGCAGCGCCAGTGGCGGCGCAAGGCGGCCTTCGAAGCGCTCGAGCGTGAGCACGCCGTCGGCGCCCTGGGTGGCGCTGCCCGGGCGTGAAGCGATGCGTCCGCTGGCGGAGTGGTACAGGCGGTAGCGCCCGCCGGTCGCCGCGCCGGGCCAGCGGATCAGGTGCGCGTCGAGCCACAGGGCACGCGCATCTGCCGGTGCGCCGTCGGCCGGCGGCGGTGCGAGCACGCTGGCCGATATGTCGGCGTCGCAGTCCGCCGGTGACGGCGCCGCTGCGGCCCATGCCGGCGATGGCAGCGCCATGGCCATCAGGGCGCACCACAGGCCACGGAAGAATGACACGGTGATCGGCAGAGGCCTCGGTCCAGGACGGCGCATGGTGCATGGTATTGGAGGAAAACTACAGGCGCACTGGACGAAACCCGCTGGCAAGGTTGATCGTCTTTTGGTGCCCGATCCAGCATTGCGATTGCGCGTGTAGGTCAACTACATTGCCGCATGTCTCATTCCCAGCGAACAAACGTTCTGTCCCTGGTGCTGTGGCATGGGCCTGCGGCAGTCCTTGCGGGCGCTGCGTTGCACGCGGGCGCCGGCACGATCGATACGTCGGCCGTGCCGCCGCGGTACGGGCCCTCCGCGCTGGCCGCCGGCTGGGAGCACGGCGCTTTCATGGAGGTCTTCGTCCGTGCCTATCAGGACAGCGATGGCGACGGCATCGGCGACCTGCGTGGCCTGACCTCGCGGCTGGACTATCTGAAAGACCTCGGTATCAAGGGCCTGTGGCTGATGCCGCTGACAAGAAGCGCGGATGGCGACCACGGCTACGCGACGACCGACTTCCGCGCCATCGAGCCGGCCTATGGCACGCTGGCCGACTTCGACGAGCTGCTGAAGCAGGCACACCGGCGCGGCATCGGCGTGGTGATGGACTACGTGATCAACCACGCGTCGGCGCGCCACCCGATGTTCAACGAGGCGCTGAAGGGGCCGGACAACCCGTTCCACGCGTGGTTCGTCTGGTCGCAGGACGCGCCACCCGGCTGGGACATCTGGGGCAAATATCCCTGGTACCACACGGCGAGCGAGCCCTGGCGCTACCAGGGTGACCTGACGACGATGCCGCGGCCGCCGGCGGGGTCGACGGGTTTCTATTTCGGCACCTTCGGCCCGCACATGCCGGACTTCGATTTCCGCCACCCCGCCGTGCTGGCGTACCACGAGGATTCGTTGCGCTTCTGGCTCAACCGGGGCCTGGACGGCGTCCGGCTCGACGCCGCGCCGCACCTGGTGGAGAACAGCGCGAAGGACTGGAACGATCAACCGCAGAGCCGCGCGCTCGTCAAGCGCGTGCAGGACCTGGTACGCAGCTACCCGCGCCGCTACGTCGTCTGCGAGGCCACGGCGCAGCCGCAGGACTATGGTGACCCGGCCGTGTGCGGGGGCGCCTTCGCCTTCGGCTACGTGCAGCATTTCGTGAAGGCGGCCATGGGCGACCCCGCATCGGTGCGCGAGCTCGCAGCCTACTTCCGCACGGCGCGCTCGACGATGGCGACGTTCGTGTCCAACCACGACATCTTTGGCGGCCGGCGCCTTTGGGATCAGGTCGATGGCGACCCCGCGCGCTACAAGCTCGCGGCGGCCGCCTACCTGCTGCAGCCCGGCACGCCCTTCATCTACTACGGCGAAGAGGTGGGCCAGGCGAGCCTCGCCGGAATGCCGGGCGACGAGCCCGTGCGCGGCCCGATGAGCTGGACGTCGGACACCACGACCGCCGGGTTCACGGCGGGAATGCCGTTCCGCCCGGTGGCCCCGAACGTCGCGACCCATAACGCTGCAAATGAACGGCGAAACGCGGAATCGATCCACGCCTTCTACAAGTCGATGCTGAGGCTGCGCAACGGGCGGCCTTCGGTCGCGCGCGGTGGCTACGAGCGGTCCTTCGCCGACGGGCTGGTGCTGGGCTTCGAGCGCCGACTCGACACCGAGCGCACGCTCGTCGTCGTCAACTACGGCGATCAGGAGGTGCCCGTACTGGCCGTCGGCCTGCCGGCGCTCGGGCGCCTGTCTCCGTTGTTTCCGGTGGGCGGCCCGGCCGTGCGCGCCGGTGCGGGTGGCAGGGCCCACCTGTGGATGCCGGCGAGGTCGATTCGTGTCTGGGATATCGGGCGCCCGCACCGTGCGCCATGAAACGACCGCACGGCAGCTCGCGCAGCACGCTGGCCGAGGGCTGGCAGCACGGCGCGTTCATGGAAATCTTCGTGCGCGCGTACCAGGACAGCAATGGCGACGGCATTGGTGACCTGCCCGGACTGACGGCGCGCCTGGACTACCTGCACGATCTGGGTGTTCGCGGGCTGTGGCTGATGCCGATCCACCCGAGCCAGGACGGCGATCATGGGTATGCCGTCACCGACTACCGCAGCGTGCATGCCGACTACGGCACGCTCGCCGACTTCGACGAATTGCTGCGCCAGGCCCATGCCCGCGGCATCGGCGTGATCATCGACTACGTGATCAACCACAGCGCCGCACGCCACCCGCTGTTCGAACAATCTCGGCGCGGGCGCGGCGATCCGTACCGGGACTGGTACGTGTGGCAGGACACGCACCCCGGCGGCTGGCGCATCTACGACGCCGACCCGTGGCGTCGCGATGGCGACGCGTCGTACTTCGCCGCCTTTTCGCGGGCGATGCCCGACTTCAATTGGCGCAACCCGTCGGTCGTTCGGTGGCACCACGACAACCTGCGCTTCTGGCTCGATCGCGGCGTCGACGGCTTTCGATTCGACGCCGTGGGCCACCTGGTCGAGAACGGCCCCGATGCCTGGGACTGCCAGCCGCAGAACTACGCGCTGATGCAGGACATCCGCGCGCTGCTCGATACCTACGAGCGCCGCTGGATGGTGTGCGAGGCGCCGGGCGACCCGCAGGGTTTTGCGCGCGCGGCCGGCAGCGCGTTTGCCTTCGATCTCAACGGACACCTCATTGCCGCGGCGCGCGGCGACGGCGCGGCGTTGCAGCACGTCGCCGACTGGCTGCGCAGCGCGCCGCCAACGATGGCCACCCTGCTGTCGAACCACGACTCCTTTGCCGGACGCCGCGTGGCCGACCAGTTGCACGGCCAGATTTCGCGACAGCGCCTGGCCGCGGCGCTGAACCTGCTGCTGCCGGGCACGCCGTTCATCTACTACGGCGAGGAAATCGGCATGGCCGGGCACCGCGACCTGCCGGCCGACCCTGGGCTGCGCACGCCGATGAGCTGGGGCGCCGACGGCCACGGCGGCGGCTTCTCGCCCTGCCGCCCGTTCCGTCCGCCGTCGCCCAACGCCGCGACGCACAACGTGGCGCAGCAGCGTGGCGCCGCGCAGTCGCTGCACACCGTCTATCGGGCGCTGCTGGCGGTGCGCAACGCACGCAAGTCACTGACGCGTGGCGGTGTGCGCCGGGCGGAGGTGCACCACGGGCAGGTCCTCGACTTCGAGCGTGAATTCGATGGCGAGAGCAGCCGTGTGCTCGTGAATACCGGCACGTCCTGCACCATCGACGGGCAAACGCTGCCGGCGCAGTCGGTGCGTGTCCTGGACCCCGAACGGCCCGGCGTCGACCTGCTGGCCTGACGCGCTACGGTTGCAGCTGTTCGGGCGAGAGATAGCGCTCGCGGTAGGCCTCGAACGGCAGCACGTCGGCCGCCTCGCGCCGGCGTTGTTCGAGCACCGAGTCGTGCGACATGCGCACGAAGCGCCCGATCGTCGCCGCGTCGAGCGGCAGCGCGCGCAGGTGGCGCTTGGCCTGCTCGGATTGCGCCAGTGCAAAGCCCCGGAACGAGCCGCCGAAATCGCGCGTGATCGTCGACAGCACCCTTGCCGACGGCGTGCTGTCGAGGGCACGCAGCCGGCCGCCGGCCATCTTCAGCACGTCGGCGTGCGCGTGGCCGCCCTGAAGGCGGTCGAGCCGCTCGGCGATCGGTGCGCAGGCGGCGAGGATTTCCTGGCCCCAGTCGACGATCGCAATGGCGCTGCCTTCGCGCTCGAGCGTCAGCCCGGGCTCGCGTCCGTGCGCGGCGGTCTTGTGCTGGTTGCTCGCCAGCTCGACCAGTTCCTGCGGCGTGTCCTGCGGGCTGGGGGCAAGCAGGCAGTGCAGAAGGAAGATGTCGAGCAGCCGTGTCGTCTCGACATTGATGCCCAGCGGCTCGAAGGGGTCGAGGTCCATGCAGCGCACCTCGACATACTCGACACCGCGCTCGCGCAGTGCGTGCAGCGCGCGCTCGCCCGGGCGGATCGTGCGCTTCGGGCGGATCGTGCCGTAGAACTCGTTCTCGATCTGCAGCAGGCTGGTCGCCAGCTGGTTGTACTCGCCGCCCGGATTGCGCACGCCGATGGCTTCGTACGGCGGATGCGGCGTGGTCAGCGCGCCGTGCAGCGACGCGGCATAACCTTCGAGGCAGTTGTAGCTGACGTTCAGGGCCGCCTGGGCGTCGCTCTGATAACCCAGGCGCCCCATGCGCAGCGAGGTCGCGTGCGGCAGGTACAGGCTGTTGGCGCCGAGCGGCTCCAACTCGTGCGCGCGCCCGTCGACAAAACTGCGGCAGGCCGCCGGCGACGCGCCCGTCAACAGCAGCAGCAGGAACGAGTGGCGCCGGAAATTGCGGATGAGCGAAAAATAGTCGTCGTTGCTCAGCCCGGGAATCGACCAGTTGTAGTGGATGCCCGAGATGGTCTGCATGCGCCGGCCGTAACGAAGACCGAGGCCCATGCGGTAGACGCTCTTGGCGCGGCCGACGTTGGACGAGCCGTAGCGGCCGATCGGGATCGTCTCGTCCGGCGGCAACTCGCACGGCATGCTCGAGGCCCACATCAGCTCGTCGCCGATCTCGCGCTGCACGAACTGGTGGACCTGCCGCAACTCGGCCAGGCAGGACATCGCATCGGCGTTCGGCGCCGTGATGAGCTCGAGTTGCGACTCGCTGAAATCGGTCGTGATGCACGGGTGCGTGAGCGCCGAACCGAGCGACGCCGGGTGCGACGTGTGCGCAAGCCAGCCGCGGGTGTCGGTGCGCAGGCTTTCCTTTTCGATGCCGCGGCGCATGGCCGTGAGCCGCTCGTCGGAGAGGGCCTGGATGCGGGCGGTCAGCGGGTTCATGGAGCGGGATCATAGGCGTGTCGCGCCGCCCTTGCTGGCGGCGCCCGCGGGTGCCCCCGCGCCGGCGCCGGCGCCCCGTCAACGGGCCTCGAGCGGCGCTGTACCGGCCACCGTGCCGGCCTGGCAGCAAGCCCGGGCGGGGCCCTTGCGGACCCCCTGGGCGGGGGCTCAGTACGACGGCGGCGAGGTCGGCCTGGCCGGGATCGGCACGCCGAGCAGATGGAAGGCGCCGCGCCCGCTGGCGGCCGTCATCAGCCCGAGCACGCGCCCCGGTTCGTTGCCGACCATGCCCCAGTCGAACCGCCAGGTCCAGTTGCTGCCGCCGAGCGTGCCGGGCGTGTTCATGCGGTGCTCGCTCGGCAGGCCGAGCACGTCCTGCATCGGGAAGATCGCGACGTTGGCGACCGAATTCAGCGCCGCGCGGATCATGGCCCAGTGGGCGTCGTGCGCGCCACACGCGAGGTACGTGCCGGCGAAGCGGCGCTCGTGCTCCTTGGCGTTGTCCCACCAGCCGCGCGCGGTGTCGTTGTCGTGCGTGCCGCTGTAGACGACCACGTTGCGCTCGTACGTGTGCGGAAGGAACTCGTGCTCGCCGTCGCCGCCGAAGGCGAACTGCAGGATCTTCATGCCCGGGTAGCCGAGACTGTCGCGCAGATCGGTCACGTCCGGCGTGATGAAACCCAGGTCCTCGGCGACGATCGGCAACTCGCCGAGCGCCTTGGCGATGGCGTCGAACAACGGCTTGCCCGGGCCCTTGAGCCAGCGACCCTGCTGCGCCGTCGGGCTGCTCGACGGGATCTCGAAGTAGCCCGCGAAGCCACGGAAATGGTCGATGCGGAAGGCGTCCGCCTGGTGCAGCATGCGCCGCACACGCGCCGCCCACCAGGCAAAGCCCTCGTCGGCCATCTTGTCCCACAGGTACAGCGGGTTGCCCCAGCGCTGCCCGAGCGGCCCCAGGTCGTCGGGCGGCACGCCGGCCACCACCGTGGGCTGGAAATTTTCGTCCAGCGTGTACAGGTCGGGCCGCGCCCAGCAGTCGGCGCTGTGGTGCGCGATGAAGATCGGCAGGTCGCCCATGATGTAGACGCCGCGGTCATTGGCGTATTTCTTCAACGCGGTGCACTGGGTATCGAAACTCCACTGGACGAACTTCCAGAAGGTGACCTCGGGCGCGTGCGCCTTGCGCGCTGCGGCGAGCGCCTTCTTGTCGCGCCGGGCCAGCGGCGCGGCCCAGTCCCACCACGCCTTGCCGGCGTGCGCGGTCTCCAGCGCCATGAACAGCGCGTAGTCGTCGAGCCAGCCGGACTCGGCCTGGCACCAGGCAAGAAACGCCTTGCGGTCGGCATCGGTGGCCAACGCCTCGTAGCCGGCGGCGGCAGCGCGCAGCTGCTGCAGCCGCCACGGCACGACGCGCCCGAAGTCGACACGCGCCGCGTCGAACCCGGCCTCGGGCGGTTCGGGGTGGTCGAGCCAGCCGCGCTCGACGAGCGGCTCGAGGGCGACCATCAGCGGGCTGCCTGCAAAGGCACTCACGCTCTGGTAGGGCGAGTCGCCGGGCCCGATCGGCGTGGTCGGCAGCAGTTGCCAGACCTTCTGCCCGCAGGCGTGCAGCCAGTCGACGAAATGGAAGGCTTCGGGGCCGAAATCACCGATGCCATGCGGGCCGGGCAGCGAGGTGATGTGCAGCAGCACGCCGGCGGAGCGTTCGTGAAGATTCATTCAGGGGTTCTCGCGGGATGCGCGCAGCGCGACGAGTGCATGCGCGGGGATTTCGAGGGCGCCGCTGGCGGACGTACCGGCGGGCAGGACCTGGGCGCTGTCCAGCGCCACCGCCCAGGCGCCCGGCGGCAACACGAACGGCAGGGCCTCGGCTTCGGGGTTGAAGGCGATCAACAAGTGCTCGCTGCGCCCTTCGGTGGCCGCTGCGCTGCCGGCGGCGGCGTCGATGTGGCAGGCAAAGGCGTGCTGGCCGCCGTCATGCCAGTCGTGATAGTGCATCTCGCGTCCGGCCGGCGTGAACCAGCCGAGGCTGCATTCGCCTTGTGCGGCCGGTGCGGTGTGGAACCACTGGTCCTGGCGCAACGCGGGTTCCGCACGGCGCAGCGCCAACGCGCCGGCGACGAATCGGCACAGCCCGTCGTCGGCGCGGTCCCACCCGAGCCAGCCGGTCGGGTTGTCCTGCGTCCACGCGTTGTTGTTGCCCTGCTGGCTGTTGCCGATCTCGTCGCCGGCATTGAGCATCGGGGTGCCTTGCGCCAGGCACAGCGTGGCGAGCATCGCGCGCCGGATGCGCCCGCGCAGCTGCGCGGTGGTCGTGTCTGCGGTCGGCCCTTCCGCGCCGAGGTTGGCGCAGATCTCGTCGTCGCGCCCGTCGCGGTTGGCCTCGCCGTTCGCCTGGTTGTGCTTGCGGCTGTAGCTGGTCAGGTCGGCGAGCGTGAAGCCGTCGTGCACGGCGATGAAATTGACGCTGGCGGTGGGCCGGCGCCCGCCGTGGTGGAACAGGTCGCTCGATGCCGTGAAGCGGCGAGCGAACTCGCCGCGGCCGACCCCGCGGGTGGACGCCGGCAGCCAGTAGCGCCGCACGGTGTCGCGGAATTTGTCGTTCCATTCGATCCAGCGGCCGGGAAACCGGCCGACCTGGTAACCGTCGGGCCCCGCGTCCCACGCCTCGGCGATCAGGCGCGCCTGCGCCAGCACCGGGTCCTGCGCAAGCGCGGTGAAGAAGCCGGCGTGCGGATCGAAGCCGTGGCGGGTGCGCCCCAGCACCGGCGCGAGGTCGAAGCGGAAGCCGTCGACACCCATCTCCTGGACCCAGTAGCGCATCGAGTCGAGCACGAACTGCGTCACGCGCGGGTGCGCCACCTGCAGCGTGTTGCCGCAGCCGGTGAGGTTCTCGCAGCGGCTCGGGTCGTCCGCGTCGAGCCTGTACCAGCTCTTGTGGTCGAGGCCGCGGAAACTGATCGTCGCGCCGTGTTCGTTGCCCTCGGGCGTGTGGTTGTAGACCACGTCGAGCACGACCTCGAGGCCGTGCCCGTGCAGCGTGGCGACCATGCGGCGGAACTCCTCGTTCACGGCCGTGGCGTCGCTCCTGTCATGCGCGTAGCGCGGGTCGGGGGCGAAGAAGCCGAGCGTGTTGTAGCCCCAATGGTTGACCAGCCCCTTGTCGTGCAGGAAGGGTTCGTCCAGGTGGTACTGCACCGGCAGCAGCTCGAGCGTCGTGACGCCCAGCTGCTTGAAATGCGCGATGGACGCCGGGTGCGCCAGTGCCGCATAGGTGCCGCGCAGCGACTCCGGGATGCCCGGGTGCCGCATCGAGAAGCTCTTCACGTGGACTTCGTAGACGACGACGTCGGCCGCCGCGTGGCGTGGCCTGTTCAGCCAGCCCGGTGCCGGTTGCGGCGGCGGCGCGACGCGCGCCTTCAGTGCATGCAGCGCGTTGTCGTGTGTGTCGAAGCTGCGCGGGCCATCGGCGTGCCCGAGTTCGTAGCCATGGTGTTCGGGCCGCCACGTGAAGCGGCCGACGATCTCGCGCGCCCACGGGTCGAGCAGCAGTTTGTGCGGGTTGAAACGGTGGCCCTGGTCCGGCTCGTACGGGCCGTGCGCGCGCAGGCCGTAGACGAGCCCGGGGCCCAGGCCCGGCAGGAACGCGTGCCAGATGCCGTCGTGCGGGCCTTGCAGCGGATAGCGGCGCAGTTCGCGCGTGCCTTGGCCGTCGAAGAGGCACAGCTCGATGCGGCGCGCATGATCGGAGAAGACCGCGAAGTTGACCCCACCGTCGCGCGCGAGCGCACCGAGCGGCGCCGGCAGCCCGGGCTGCACGGTGTCGGGCAGGCGGGTCAGCATGCGCTCAGCACGGCACCAGGAAGATCGTCGCCAGCGGCGGCAGCGTGAGCACGATCGACTGCGTGCGGCCGTGCGCCGATGCATCCTGTACCGCCAGCGGGCCTTCGCCGTTGCCGACATTGCTGCCGCCGTAGAACGACGAGTCGGTATTCAGCACCTCGCGCCATGCGCCGGCGCCCCCGGGCACGCCCATGCGGAAACCTTCGCGCGGCACCGGCGTCATGTTGCTGGCAACGAGCACCATGCCGCCGGCCTCGTCCTTGCGTACCCACGAGAACACGCTCGCCTCGGCGTCCTGCGAATCGACCCACTCGAAACCGCGGCCGTCGCAGTCGAGCTGGTGCAGCGCGGTGCGCTCGCGGTACAGCTGGTTCAGATCGCGCACGAGGCGCTGCGTGCCGGCATGCGGCTCGTGCTGCAGCAGCCACCAGGGCAGCTCGCCTTCGTGGTTCCATTCGGAACCCTGGGCGAATTCCTGGCCCATGAAGAGCAGCTTCTTGCCCGGATGGCCCCACATGAAACCCAGGTAGGCGCGCAGGTTGGCGAAGCGCTGCCAGTCGTCGCCCGGCATGCGCCCGAGCAGGCTGCCCTTGCCGTGCACGACCTCGTCGTGGCTGATCGGCAGCACGAAGTTCTCGCTGAACGCGTAGACCAGACCGAAGGTCATCTTGTCGTGGTGCCAGCGCCGGTGCACCGGGTCCTCGGCCATGTAGCGCAGCGTGTCGTTCATCCAGCCCATGTTCCACTTGAAATGGAAGCCCAGGCCGCCGGCATAGGTGGGCGCGCTGACGCCGGGGAAGGCGGTCGATTCCTCGGCCACCGTCATCGAACCCGGGCATTCGACGCCGACGACCTCGTTCGTGCGGCGCAGGAACGAGATCGCCTCGAGGTTCTCGCGCCCGCCGTGCACGTTGGGAATCCACTCGCCGGCGTTGCGCGAGTAGTCGCGGTACAGCATCGACGCGACGGCGTCGACCCGCAGGCCGTCGACGCCCTGGCGCTCGATCCAGTACAGCGCGCTGCCGACGAGGAAATTGCGCACCTCGTGGCGGCCGAAGTTGTAGATGAGCGTATTCCAGTCCTTGTGGAAACCTTCCTTCGGGTCGGCGTACTCGAAGAGCGCCGTGCCGTCGAACTGCGCCAGCCCGTGCGCGTCGCTCGGGAAGTGCGCCGGCACCCAGTCGAGCAGCACACCCACGCCGTGCGCGCGGCAGGCCTGCATGAAGCGCTCGAAGCCCTCGGGCGGGCCGAAACGCGAGGTCGGCGCATACAGGCCCAGCGCCTGGTAGCCCCATGATCCGTCGAACGGGTGCTCGCTGATCGGCAGCAACTCGATGTGCGTGAAGCCGAGGTCGGCCGCGTAGGCCGGCAGCGCGGCGGCGAGGTCGTCCCAGGTGTGGAAGCTGCCGTCGGGATGGCGCCGCCACGAGCCGAGATGCACCTCGTAGATCGAGACCGGCGCGCGCCGTGCATTCGCCTGCGCGCGGCCCTCGGGCAGCGGCTTGCGCGGCAGCAGCGGCGCGGCGATGCGGCTCGCGTTGTCCGGCCGCATCTGCGCGGCGCGTGCGTAGGGGTCGCACTTGAGCGGGAGCACGTGGCCGTCGCGTGTGCGAATCTCGAACTTGTACGAATCGCCGTTGGCGACGCCGGGAATGAACAGCTCCCAGATGCCCGACGAGCCGCGTGACCGCATCGGGTGGCGCCGCCCGTCCCAGCCGTTGAAGCTGCCCACCACGCTGACCCGCGACGCGTTCGGCGCCCACACGCCGAAGCGCACGCCGTCGATTGCGAAGAGACCCTCGCCGATCGTCATCGGGTGCGCGCCGAGCACCTCGAACGGCCGCAGGTGCGAGCCTTCGCCGAGGTAATACAGGTCTTGTTCGCCGATCAGCGGCCCGTAGCGGTAGGGGTCGCCCTGCACGGCTTCGTGGCCGTCGGCCCAGCGCACCAGCAACCGGTAGTCGAAGTGCTTGCGCCGCCGCTGCAGCAAGGCCTCGAACAGGCCGGTGCCTTCGCGTTCGACCAGGCGCGCCAGGCGCCGGCCGGTCTTGGTGTCGTGCAGCGTCACGTCGACGGCGCCCGGCAGCAGGGTCTGCACCCACAGGTCGCCGTCGGCGTCGGTGTGCATGCCGAGCACCGCGAAGGGGTCGGGGTGGCGCGCTTCGAGAAGCGCAGTCAGGTCGTCGTCTTGCAGCATGGGGTGGAGTTTGCGCTCAGCATGCGGCGCGGCATGCCCGCACTTGCCCGATCCGCTCGCGAACCGACCGGTCGGCCATCCGGACGGACCTGCCCGCGGCGCCGCGAAGTGCATCCGCGCCGCCTCTGGCCCCGCACGGCGTTTCGGCGCGGTCGTCGACCGCTGCGTGCATGTCGGCCACGGTCCGGTTCGATGTCGAGGCCATGGGCAATCCCTTTGATGACGTCAAAGTATCTCAATTGGCCGGACCTTTGTGTAGTTCTCCTACAAGTGGATTCGCGAGAAGACTGCCTAAGTCTTTGTTTTTAATATGTTTGTTCTGCTCATATCCCTTGAAGACACGATTGTCTTCGGCGGTTGTGGCTTGTATATTGTCTACATCCAGGACGGTCTGCCACCGACCAGTCCGCCCCTGCAAACGAGACAAGGCCGGCCGTCGATGTCGGCGCCGAAAGGTCCAGAAGTGGCAAACGTCGTGCTGAAGAATGTCCAGAAGGCCTACGGTGAAGTGCAGGTGCTGCGTGACATCAACCTCGAAGTGCGCGACGGGGAATTCATGGTGTTCGTCGGCCCGTCGGGCTGCGGCAAGAGCACGCTGCTGCGCACGATTGCCGGGCTGGAGGACATCACCGGCGGCGAGTTGTCGATTGGCGGGCGGGTGGTCAACGACGTGCCGCCTGCCGAGCGCGGCATCGCGATGGTCTTCCAGAGCTATGCGCTCTACCCGCACATGGACCTGTACGAGAACATGGCCTTCGGCCTGAAGTTGTCCAACATGCCCAAGGCCGAGATCGACGCGGCGGTGCACCACGCGGCCAGGATCCTCAATATCGAGCATCTGCTGAAGCGCAAGCCGAAGGACCTGTCCGGCGGCCAGCGCCAGCGTGTCGCGATCGGCCGCGCGATCGTGCGCAAGCCCGAGGTCTTTCTCTTCGACGAGCCGCTGTCCAACCTGGATGCCGCGCTGCGCGTGAAGATGCGCTACGAGTTCGCCAAGCTGCACGAGGATCTGAAGACCACGATGGTCTACGTGACGCACGACCAGGTCGAGGCCATGACGCTGGCCGACCGCATCGTGGTGCTCAGCGTGGGCAGGATCGAGCAGGTCGGCACGCCGCTGGAGCTCTACGAGCACCCGTGCAACCTGTTCGTTGCCGGCTTCATCGGCAGCCCGAAGATGAATTTCATCGAAGGCACGGTGGCCGACGCGAGCGCTACGCACGCCAGCGTCACGCTGGCCACGGGCACGGTGATCCGCTGTGATGTCGAGGCGGCTGCCGCGAAGCACGGCGACAAGGTGACCCTCGGCATCCGCCCGGAACACTTCACGCTCGACGGCACGGGCAACCTGCTCGAGACCAAGGTCACTTTCGTCGAATCGCTCGGCAGCATCACCCATGCGTACTGCGAGTTTCCGGGTGTCGAGGAGGCGTTGACGACCGAACTCGACGGTCGCGCGCGGGTGAAGAACGGCCAGATGCTGACGCTGGCCGTGCCGTCCGACGCGTGTTATCTGTTCGACGCCGGTGGTGCAGCCTACCGGCGCATCGTCAGCGCCGAGCGGTCGCTGGCGGCGTGATGAAACCGGGCCTGCTCGCCGCGGCCTTGGCCGTGTCGTGCGCCGTGGCCGGCCCTGTGCAGGTTCATGCCGCGCCCGATGCGCTGCGCCTGCTCGTCTGGATCAACGGCGACAAGGGCTACAACGGGCTGCAGAAGGTCGGCGACCGCTTCACGCGCGAGTCCGGCGTCGAGGTCGTCGTGCAGCACCCCGAGGGTGCGCCGGACAAGTTCCAGGCCGCGGCCGCTGCCGGCAAGGGCCCGGACATCATGTGCTGGGCGCACGACCGCGTGGGCGAATGGGCGAAGTCCGGCCTCGTCGTGCCGGTGCGGCCGAACAGGCGCATCCGGGCGGCCATCGACGACGGTGCCTGGGGCGCCTTCACCTACCGCGGCCAGACCTGGGGTTACCCGTTGGCGATCGAGGCGATCGGCCTGATCTACAACCGCAAGCTCGTGCCGGTGCCGCCGGCGAGCTTCGACGAGGTCATCGAGATCGACAAGCGGCTCGCGGCGCAGGGCAAACACGCGATCCTCTGGGCCTACAACAACTCGTTCTTCACGTGGCCGCTGCTCGCCGGGCCGGGCGGCTACATCTTCGGACGCGACGCGCAGGGCAACCTCGACCCAAAGCAAGTCGGCGTCAACGATTCCGGTGCGCTTCAGGGCATGCAGATGCTCGATCGCCTGGTCAAGGACGGCCACATGCCCAAGGGCGTGCGCTACGCCGAGATGGAGGGTGCCTTTGCCCGCGGCGAGGTCGCGATGATGATCAACGGCCCCTGGGCCTGGGACAACGCGCGCAAGGTCGGCATCGATTTCGGCGTCGCACCGATCCCGGGCATCGGCGGCAAGCCGAGCAAGCCTTTTGTCGGCGTGCTCGGCTGCATGATCACCGCCCCGAGCCGGATCAAGGACATCGCGCGCGAGTTCATCGAGAACCACCTGCTCGAGATCACGAGCCTGAAGACGATCTCGGCCGACGTGCCGCTCGGCACGCCCGCCAACAAGGCGTACTACGCCGAGCTCAGCGCCGACCCCCACATCGTCGCGACGATGGCCAATGCCCGGGCCGGCGAGCCGATCCCCAACATCCCCGAGATGGGCCGATTCTTCCCGGCGATGGACGCTGCCCTCGAGGCCATCACCAACGGGCGCCAGAGCCCGAAGGACGCACTCGACGGCGCGGCGGCGCGGATGCTGTCGCGATGAGGGTTGCAGCGCTGCTCCAAGCACGTGCGATCGCCGCCGGTGACCCGCGACGCCGGCATGGGGACGTGGCGTGAAGACGGCCGCGGCGTCGGCCGGGACGACCGCGCTGCCGCGCGCGATCGTGGGGATCGCCGCGTTGGCCCTGCTGTGGCTCGTCTTCGGCCTGTGGACGGCGGGCCAGGCGATGGCGGCGGTCGGCATGCTGGCCCTCGGCGGCACCGCGTTGTTCGTCTACGGCACGGCCCGGTCGGTGGCCTGGAAATACCTGTTCCCCGGCGTCGCGGGCATGCTCGTCTTCATCGCATTCCCGCTGCTGTACACGGTGCAGATCGGATTCACCAACTATTCGTCCAGCAACCTGCTGACCGAGCAGCGTGCGCGTGCGTACCTGCTCGACCAGGCGCTCGTGGACGAGGCTCATGCGCGGGCCTTCACGCTCCATGCGCAGGGCGGCGCCTACCGGCTCGTGCTGCAGCCCGAGGACGGTGCGTCGGCGGCGCCGCTCGTGTCCCCGCCGCTCGATCTGAGGGCCGGCCCGCCTGCGGCACCCGTGGCGATGCAACCACTCGCCGGCGCCGTGCCCGGCCCGCCGGTCACGCTGCGCGAACTGATCGACCTGCGACCGGCGTTGCAGCCGATGCAACTGCAGCTGCCGCCCGATCAGGGCGGACAGGTCATCCGCTACGCGGGCCTGCGCGAGTTCGGGCCGATCGAGCCGCTGTGGAAGGACAACGGCGACGCCTCGTTGACGCAGCTGTCCTCGGGCACCGTCTTCACGCCCGACCGAACCACGGGTTTCTTCCAGACGGCGCAGGGCGAGCGCATGCAGCCGGGATTCAAGGTCAACATCGGCTTTGCCAACTACACGCGCATGCTGTTCGACGCCGATTTCCGCGGCCCGTTCGTCAGCATCTTCGGGTGGACCGTCGCCTTTGCCGGCCTCACGGTGCTTTTCTCCACCGCGCTCGGCATGACACTGGCCGTGCTGCTCGAATGGGAAGGCCTGAAGCACCGCACGCTCTACCGCACGCTGCTGTTCCTGCCGTATGCGGTGCCAGGGTTCATCAGCATCCTCGTCTTCAAGGGCCTGTTCAACCAGAATTTCGGCGAGATCAATGGCATCCTGCATTCGCTGCTCGGCATCCGCCCGGCCTGGTTCGCCGACCCGCTGCTCGCGAAGGTGATGATCCTGATCGTCAACACCTGGCTCGGTTATCCGTACATCATGATCCTGTGCTCGGGGCTCATCAAGTCGATCCCCGCGGACCTGTACGAAGCGTCTGCGCTGGCCGGCGCCAAGCCGCTGACCAATTTCTTCCGCATCACCGCGCCGCTGATCGTCAGGCCGCTGACACCGCTGCTGATCAGCGCGTTTGCCTTCAACTTCAACAACTTCGTGCTGATCTCGCTGCTCACCGACGGCCGGCCCGACTTTCTGAATACCAAGCTGCCCGCCGGCACCACCGACATCCTGGTGAGCTACACGTACCGCATCGCCTTTACCGACAGCGGCCAGAATTTCGG
>JAHECD010000092.1 GCA_024641945.1 Rubrivivax sp.
CGAAGACACTCTCGTTCGGATAGTCCGTGCCGTCGGGGCCGTGCATCACGAAGCGCCAGGCGCCGCCGGGCCGCAGATCGAATGTGTCGAACGTGTTTCGAAAGCCTGCCGGCCCCCACCAGCGCGCCAGCCGCGCCGGGTCGGCAAAGGCGGCAAAGACCTCGCCGCGCGGTGCATCGACCCGGCGGGTCGTGCTGCAGACACAGGGGTCGGCGGCCGGTGGCGCGTCGTTCGTCGGCGGGGTCATTGCGGGCTCCCATCAAACTGCCGCAATGGCAGCGCAGCAGACGGAGGCATCGTACCGCCACGCGGCGCCGGCGGCCTCAGGCCGAAATGGCGGGGTGCAGCCGGCGCATCTGCAGGGCATCGTGATACACGCCGTCGAAGCGCATCGCGCGTGGCAGGATGGCCTCGTGCTCGAATCCGAGCGCGAGATACAGCGCCACCGCCGCGTCGTTGTCGGCCCGCACGTGGAGTTCGACACGCGTGAGGCCCTTCGTCCCGGCCTTGGCCAGGCACGCCTCGAGCAGGCGGCGCCCGATGCCCCGGCGCCGGTAACCCGCGAGCACCCCCATGCCGAGCGTGCCGCAATGGGCGGTGGCCTCCGGCCAGGCGGCAAAGACGTCGGCCCAGCCGACCACCTGAACCCCGTCGAGCGCGACGAACTGCGCCGCGTCGGCGGCCACGCTGTCGCGCACGAAACCCCGCACCGTCTCGATGGGCGGCGCCTGCAACTGCGCGAGATAGCGCTTCTCGCGCGCGACCGCGTCCAGGCAGGCGTGGAACCCGTCGGCATGCGCCGACGCAATGGGAACGATCGAAACGTGCGAGCGTGGGGTCATGGGGCATCGGTGCGCTGGCGGCCGGACCGCAGCGCCCGCCTTGCGGCCCACGATTCTCTGCCACCTGGACGGTGCACGACCGGTTCGGGGCGCCCGCTCAGGCCGCAGCCCGGACGAGCAGGATGTCGCCGTCGGCGATACGCCTGCGCTGCAGCACGCCCGGCGGCGCATCGTCGAACCCCAGTTCCCGGGCCAGATGGATCGAGCGTGCATTTCGGCGGTCGCACACGATCAGCAGGGTCCGTGCGCCATGCGCGGCGGCCAGCAGGTCGAGCATGTGTTCGACCGCTTGCCGGGCCAGCCCGCGGCCGTGAAAGGCCGTCCCGAAGACGTAGGCGACGTTGGTGTCGCCCTTCGCGCCGATCGTGGCCTGCACATAGCCGGCCATCCGACCGTCCGCGTCGCGCACGATCCAGTTGAGCCACTGTTCGGTGCCGTCGGGCGAGCGGCCCGACTCGGTGCGCGCGATCGCTTCGCGCAGTGCGTCGACCGACGCCGGCGGCGCATCGTCCAGGTACCGATAGATGCCCGGGTCGGCAAGCACCTCGAACAGTTCCCGGGCGTGGCAGGTGCGTCGGGGCTCGAGCGACACGTGGGGGACGCTGCGTGCGGTCACGTGCCAAAGCTTGCCGCTGACCGCATTCACCGCGAGTGCGGGCGATGCCGCCGGCAGGCCGCTGCCGCGACCGACCATCCGTGAGCACGAGGAGTCCGCGTAGGCATGTCGACGACTTCAGGCAATGGGGCCGGCAGAGTCCCGCACCGGCATCGGGGGCTCAAATTCTGCGCTTCGGGGCTGCGCGCCGCAATGCCGCGCAAAGGCTCCCAGATCCCGGGGCCTCTGCAAGCGTGCCCGACGCCCGCCATCCAGCGATTGCTCCGGATGCTGAATCGCATCCTGGTCACGCTGCCCCTTGCAGACGTGTCGGGTGAAGCCCTCGATTCGGCCGCGACGCCGCCGCGGTCGCACATTCCTCAGAACGTGCCCGGGTACGCGCCTCCATCCATCAGCACGTTCTGCCCCGTCACGTACCCGGCATGCACGCTGCACAGAAATGCGCACATCGCGCCGAACTCCTCGGCGTTGCCGAAACGCAGTGTCGGGTTGAGCTTGCGCCGCGCGTCCATCACCGCTTCCAGCGGCTGACCGCTCTTCTGCGCCGCGCCGATCATCGTGCCGCGCAGCCGGTCGGTGTCGAACGGCCCGGGCAGCAGGTTGTTCAGCGTGACGTTGTGCGAGGCCACGCGCGTCTGTCGCGCCAGCCCGGCGACAAAGCCGGTGAGGCCCGAGCGCGCGCCGTTGCTCAGCCCGAGGATGTCGATCGGCGCCTTGACCGCGGCCGAGGTGATGTTGACGATGCGCCCGAAGCCGCGCCCGGCCATGCCGTCGATCACCGACTTGATGAGTTCGATCGGCGTCAGCATGTTGGCGTCGAGCGCCTTGATCCAGGCGTCGCGGTTCCAGTCGCGGAAGTCCCCGGGCGGCGGCCCGCCGGCGTTGTTGACGAGGATATCGACCTGCGGGCAGGCCGACAGCGCAGCGGCCCGACCCTCGGCGGTCGTGATATCGCCCGCCACCGCCACGACCTGTACGGATGGGTACGCCGCCCGCAGCTCCGAGGCCGTGGCCTGCAGTGCGTCGTTGCCGCGTGCGGTGATCACCACGTTCACGCCCTCGGACGCGAGGGCCTGCGCGCAGCCTTTGCCCAGGCCTTTGCTGGCGGCGCAGACGAGTGCCCACTTGCCGGTGATTCCAAGATCCATGTCGTTTCACTCCATCGCCAAAGGCGGTTGACGTGTGGACCGCCATTGCGGTCGAGAGGGGCGCCGGCCAGCGATCGGCAATCAGCCGCGGTGGCCGAGCAGGCGCGCCGGGAGAAAGAGCACCGCGCGCAACAGCGCAAAGAGCGCCGACACGGTGATGCCCAGCAGGCGCAGGGGCAGCGACAGCAGCCAGACCAACGGCAGCAGCACGAGTGCGACGATCGCCACGGGCCAAGCCAGCACGAAAAGAAGGCACCAGGCAACGAAGAGGATCAGGGCTTTCACGGGCGACTCCAACCGGATGTGCGGCCAGGCCGCATGGACCATTGTGCCGCTGCGGGCGCCATCACATCAACGGGCGTGCGCCAGCAGCCAGATCCCCGCCAGCACCAGCACCGTACCGGCCGCGACCCAGGCGGTGAACGGCTCGCCGAGCAGCAGCACGCCCATCGCGATCGTGCTCAGCGGGCCGATCATGCCGGTCTGCGCGGTGAGCGACGCGCCCACGCGCTCGATGGCCATCATCACCATGACCACCGGGGCGAGCGTGCATGCGACCGCATTCACGGCCGCCAGTGCCAAAACTTCGGCGGGTACGGTGGCCAGCGAGGACGCCGGCCGCAGTGCAAAGAACTGCACGATGCACAGCGCACACGCGACGAGCATGCTCAATCCGGTGAGGCGCAGCGATCCGATGCGCCGCACGATCTGCCCGCTGGCGGTCAGGTAGATCGCATACGTGATCGCGCAGGCGAACACCAGCGCCGCGCCCAGCGCCACGTTGGGCCCGACGAGCGTGAGTTCGTGGCCGAACACCACCAGCACGCCGGCGTAACTCACCGCCAGCGCGACGAGCTGCGCCGGGAGCACCTTTCTGCCGAAAACCAGCGCCCCCAGCACCAGCACGATGGTCGGGTTGAGATAGAGGATCAGCCGCTCCAGGCTGGCGCTGATGTACTGGAGTCCGAGGAAGTCGAGAAAACTCGACAAGTAGTAGCCGCAGAAACCGAGCCCGACGATCGACCAGCGGTCGCGTGCCGACAGCGGCGCCTTGCCGCGCCCCGACCACCATGCGAGCACGCCGAACAGCGGCATCGCAAATGCCATGCGCAGCATGATCACCATCACGGCGTCCACGCCATAGCGGTACGACAGCTTGACGATGATGGCCTTGCCCGAAAACGCCACCGCACCGGCCGCGGCCAGCATGAGGCCGGGGCCGAGGCGCGGCGCGGCCGCGGTGGCGGCCGTCGTGGTCATGCGGCGAGGCACCCCGCGCGCAGGTCGCTCGGACCCATGGCGCGCGGTTTTCGGCGGTGACGTCGCATGCGCGGAGGGTACAGCAGCACGTGCCGCCGCCGTGTCCGCGCGCCGCTCCGTGACGCGCGCCGGCGCGCCCGTCGCGGTTCACAATGGGTTCCGTGTCCGCCCGACGATGGGCGGCCTCCAACGACAGGAGCGCCTCGATGGACCGCCTCGATCCGCAACAGGCTGCCACGCTGCTGCAGGCGTCGCCGGCATGGCGCATGGACGTGCTGCGCGGCGGGCAGATCACGCGCGACTTCGAGTTTGTCGACTTCGCGCAAGCCTTCGCCTTCATGACGCGGGTGGCGCAGATGGCCGAGAAGCGCAACCACCATCCCGAGTGGTCGAACGTCTACAACCGGGTGTCGATCACGCTGACCACGCACGACGCAGGCGGACTGTCGATGAACGACATCGAACTCGCGCGCGCGATCGACACGGCGTGCGCAGCCTTCCACGGAGCCGGGCCATGCTCAGACAGCTGAACCAATCGCAGGCGCCTCAGAAACACGGCCTTGCCGCCGGCACTGACCAGCGCCCGGAGCGGCCCGACTGGACCATCGACCAGGGGTGGGACACCTACACGGCGCAGGAGCATGCGGTCTGGAAGACGCTGTTCGAGCGCCAGAGCCGGCTCCTGCCGGGCCGCGCCTGCGACCCGTTCGTGCACGGCATGAGCGAACTGCCGATCGGCAGTGACCAGATACCCGACTTTCGCCGCCTGTCCGACACCCTGTTGAAGCGCACCGGCTGGCAGGTCGTGGCGGTGCCGGGGCTGGTGCCCGACGAGGTGTTCTTCGAACATCTGGCGAACCGCCGCTTTCCGGCCGGGCACTTCATCCGCAAGCCGCAACAGCTCGACTACCTCGAGGAGCCCGACGTCTTCCACGATGTCTTCGGCCACGTGCCGCTGCTCATGAACCCGGCCATCGCCGACTACATCCAGGCCTACGGTCAGGGGGGACTTCGGGCGCAGAAGCTCGGCGTGCTGGACAAGCTGGCACGCGTCTACTGGTACACGGTGGAATTCGGCCTCGTGCAGCAGAAGGACGGGCTGCGCATCTACGGCGCCGGCATTGCGTCGTCGGCCACGGAGAGTGTGTTCAGCCTGGACGACACGTCGCCCAACCGCCTGCGCTTCGACGTCGAGCGCGTGATGCGCACGCGCTACCGCATCGACGACTTCCAGGAGACGTACTTCGTGATTGGCGACCTGGACGAACTGCTGGACCTGGCGCGCATCGACTTCGCGCCGCTGTACGAGCGCGCGATGGGTCAGCCCGAGTTCGAGCCCGGCGATGTGCTGCCGACGGACCGCGTGGTCACCCGCGGCACGGGCCGCTATCACGCTGCGAAGCGGCGCGGCTGAGGCCGCCCCGGTGGGGCCCGCTCACGCGAGCTTGCGTTCGGGTGCCGTGGCCACCACGTCGAGCGTGGCGAGCAGGCGCTGGCGGCCCTGCAGCACATGGGCCTGCGCGAGCTTCTTGGCGCGGTCCTTCGCGCCCGCAACGATGGCCTCGAAGAGGCGGCGGTGCTCGCCATTGGAGCGGCGCATGTTCAGGGGCGCGTCGAAGTAGCGCCTGCGGTACAGGTGCAACTCCTTCACATGGTCTTCGTACGCCTGCTGCGCGCGATGGTTGTGGCATTGCGCCATCAGCAGCGCATGGAAGCGCAGGTTCAGTGCGTAATAGCGTGGGCTGTCGGCAGCGTCGCACGCGGCGTCCATATCGTCGAGCAGCTGAACGAAATCGTGCCGGTCCGCGTCGCTCAGGTGCTCGGCCGCCTGCTGCGCCGCAAAGCCGAAGAGCAAGGCGCGCAGCTCGTAGATCTCCAGCATCTCGCGCACCGAGATCTCGCGCACGAACACGCCGCGGTTGCGCACGGCGAGCACAAGTCCGATGCCCCCGAGCATGCGGATCGCCTCGCGGATGGGTCCGCGGCTGGTGCCCATGCGCACTGCGAGCGCGGCCTCGTTCAAGCGCTCGCCGGGCAGGATCTCGCCGCTGTAGATGAGCGTCTGGAGTTGTTCGAAGATGCCGTGGGCCAGGCCCAGCGCCGGGCGCGCCACGCGTGGGGCACGTACCGGCGCGGGGGTCTTCCTGGCAGCGGGTCGGGACGGCATGCCGCGGATGCTAGCGCAGGCGCCTGCGCAGGGGTACCTAAGTGTTTTCAATGACTGCCGAAGTGTTGACAGTTTGAGCGGCCCCGACAACACTCGCGTCTCACTTTCGGGGCCATGCGGCCCGTACCGACCCGCCATGCCCCATATCCCCGCTTCCGGCGCGCTGGCGCGCTTTCGTGTCGTCGATCTGACGCAGGTGCGTGCCGGCCCCACCGCATGCCGGCAGCTCGCCGATTGGGGTGCCGACGTCATCCAGGTCCAGATGCCGGAGCACATGCGCGGCGACGACACCCTGGGCGGGCAGGACGGCAGCGACTACCAGTACACGCACCGCAACAAGCGCAGCGTCACGCTCAACCTGAAGGAGCCCGAAGGCGTCGCGGCGCTGAAGAAGCTGATCGCCACCGCCGACGTGGTGGTCGAGAACTTTCGCCCCGACGTGAAATTCCGCCTCGGCATCGACCACGAGACGCTGTCCCGTGACCACCCGCGCCTGGTCTACGCCAGCATCTCGGGCTTCGGGCAGACCGGTCCGCTCGCCGGGCGGCCGGGCTTCGACCAGATCGCGCAAGGCATGGGCGGGCTGATGTCGGTGACGGGCCTGCCCGACCAGGGCCCCGTGCGCGTGGGCATCCCGATCGCCGACCTCTGCGCCGGCATCTTTGCAGCGCAGGGCATCCTGCTGGCGCTGCTGGAGCGCGAGCAATCGGGCCGAGGGCAGTGGGTGCAGACGTCGCTGCTGCAGGCCATGGTCTACATGATGGATTTCCAGACCGCGCGCTGGCTCGTCGATGGCGAGGTCGCGCAGCAGGCCGGCAACTTCCACCCCACCAGCATCCCCACCGGCGTCTACAAGGCCCGTGACGGCTACATGAATATCGCCGTCTTCGGCAGCAAGATCTGGGAGCGCTTCTGCCACACGCTGGGGGCGCCGGAATGGATCGACGACCCGCGCTTTTTCGACAAAGCCCATCGAAGCGTCCACCGTGACGACCTGAACGCCGCCATCAACGAGCGCCTGGCACAGCACGACCGCGACCACTGGATCGCGCGCTTCAATGCAGACGGCGTGGCGTGCGGCCAGATCAACGACCTGAGCGAGGTCTTCGACGAGCCCCAGATCCAGCACCTGGGCATGGTGCAGCGGGTCGTCTCGGCGCACCTCGGCCCGCAGCGCCACGTGGGCCAGCCGATGACGCTGGACCGCACGCCGAGCCGGCTCGTGCGCGCGGCGCCGCGCCGCGGCGAACATACCGTGGAGGTGCTGGGTGAGTTGGGGCTGGCGCCCGACGAAGTGGCCGCGATGAAGTCACGGGGAGTCTTCTGATGACCGACCAAGCACCGGGCACGGCCGACTACCAGTCTCCGACCGACCGCGTCAAGGTCCGACTCGAAGGCGCCGTGCTGCACATCGTCTTCGACAACGTCGCGCGCCACAACGCGCTGAGCGTGGACATGTGGGGCGCCGTGCCGGCACTGCTCGCGCAGGCGGCCGGCGACGACCGCGTGCGTGTGGTCGTCTTCTCGGGCGCAGGCGAGAAGGCCTTCGTCTCCGGCGCGGACATCTCGCAGTTCGAGGACCAGCGTGCAGCGAAAGAGGCGGTCACGCACTACGAGGCGCTGGCCGAGAGCGCGCTGATGGGCATCCACCACTTCCCCAAGCCGACCATCGCCTGCATCCGCGGCTGGTGCATCGGCGGAGGTGTCAACGTGGCGATCAGCTGCGACATCCGGCTCGCCGCGAGCGATGCGGTATTCGCCATCCCGGCCGCGAGGCTGGGCCTGGGCTACCGTGCATCGGCGCTGAAGAACCTGGTCGACCTCGTCGGCCCCGGCCCCGCCAAGGACCTCTTCTTCACCGCCCGCCGCATCGACGCCGCCGAGGCGCTGCGCCTCGGGCTGGTCACGCGCACCTGCGCGGTGGACGGCCTGCCCGCGCTGCTGGCGGCGTACACGGGCAGCATCGGCGAGAACGCGCCCCTCACGGTTCAAGCCGGCAAAGCCATCATCGGCGAACTCCTCAAGCCCTCGCCCGACGTCGACCTGCAGCGCTGCCAGGCGCTCATCCTCGCTTGCTTCGAGAGCGAGGATTACGCCGAGGGCCGGCGCGCCTTCATGGAAAAACGCAAGCCGGCCTTCAACGGCCGCTGACTCCACTCTGAATGGATACGGATCGATGATGAAGTCCTACTCGCTGCGTGTCGACGGCACGCAGGTCGTGCTGCAACCCGGCGAAGCGCCGGTCCCCGCCCCGGGCCCCGGGCAGGTGCTCGTGAAGATGCAGGCCGCCGGGCTCAACCGCGGCGAGTTCATCCCCGGCGGCCTCGTCAAGGGCGGCTCGTCCAAGCCGGCGGGCATCGAAGGCGCGGGCGAGATCGTGGCCCTCGGAGCAGAGGTCGCGACGCTGCACATCGGCGATCGGGTGATGGGCCGCTGCGCCGGGGCGTTCTCCGAATTCGCGCTGATGGACGTGCGCGAAGCCATGCCGGTCCCGCCGGGGCTGCCGATGACGGATGCCGCCGCCGTGCCGCTGACGTTCCTCGTCGTGCACGACATGCTGGTGCTGCAGGGCCGGCTGCGCGCGGGCGAGTGGCTGCTGATCACCGGTGTGTCCTCCGGTGTCGGTGTGGCCGCCCTGCAGGCCGCCAAGGCGATGGGCGCCCGGGTCATCGGCACTTCGGGCTCGGCCGACAAGCTGGCGCAGCTCGCGCCACTCGGCCTGGATGTCGGCATCCAGACCCGTGCACCCGATTTCGCCGCAAAGGTGATGGAGGCCGCCGGTGGCCACGGCGCCGACCTCGTGGTCAATTCGGTCGGCGGCACCGTGTTCGCCGAGTGCATCCGCTGCATGGCGTTCGAAGGGCGGTTGGCCACGGTGGGTTACGTCGACCACACGTTGAAGGCCGAGATCGACATCCAGGCGCTGCACGTCAAGCGGCTGACGCTGTTCGGCGTATCGAACAAGCTTCGCAATGCGGACCAGCGTGCCGCCGGACTGCCCGCCTTCAAGGCCGACCTGCTGCCAGCCATCGCCGACGGCCGCATCCGCCCACTGGTCGATCGGGTCTTCCCTTTCGACGAGCTGCCGGCGGCGCAGGCCCGCATGGAAAGCGGCGCGCATGTCGGGAAGATCGTGGTCGCCATCGGCACCGGGGGCTGAACGACGCCGGCGTCGCCAACCATCGAGTGGACGAACGAGCAAACGAAAGAAAGACGGAGGAGATCGAGATGGCCCGAAAGACATTTCAACGCCGGCACGTGGTCGCCGGCATGCTGGTGTGCATGGCCGCATGGAGCGCGGCCGCGCAGACGTTTCCGGTCAAGCCGGTCCATCTGGTCGTCGGTTTCGCGCCGGGCGGTGCGGCCGATACGGTGGCCCGTGCGATGAGCGACGCCATGGGCCGCGCGCTGGGCCAGCCCATCGTGGTCGACAACAAGCCCGGCGCCGGCTCGAGCCTGGCCGCCGACGCCGTGGCCAAGGCGGCGCCCGACGGCTACACGGTGCTGATTGCCAGCCCGAGCAGCATCTCGGTCAACCCGGCACTGAACCCGAAGCTGAGCTACAAGTTCAGTGACCTGCAGCCGGTGCTCAAGGTGACCAGTTCACCGCTCGTGATCGCGGCCAACCTGTCGTCGGGCATCCAGTCGGTGAAGGACCTGGTCGCCGCCGCGAAAAAAGCGCCAGGCAGCATCAACTACGCGACGTCGGGTATCGGCTCGGCGCCGCACCTGGGTGCCGCGCTGTTTGCGCAGGCAGCGGGCGTGCAACTGTTCCACGTGCCGTTCAAAGGTGGCGCGCTGGCGGTTCAATCCGTGGTGGCCGGCGATACGCAGGTGACCTTTGCAACGCCGCCTTCGGTGCTGGAGTTGGTGAAGGGCGGCCGCCTGCGCGGGCTGGCCGTCAGCACACGCGAACGCTCCCCGCTCGTGCCCGACCTGCCGGGCATGGCCGAGGCCGGCCTGCCGGAATTCACGATCGAGTTCTGGTACGGCCTGTTCGTGCCGGCCGGCACGCCTGCGGACGTCACCAGCAAGCTGTTCGCCGCGGCATCGGCCGCAATGCGGGAGCCGGCCGTTCGGCAGGCCCTCATGCGCGACGGCACCGACGTCGACCTGTCTCCGTCGAGCGAGCAGTTCGCCGCCTTCCTGGCCAAGGACAACGTGTTCTGGACCAGACTCGTCAAGGACGCCGGCGTCAGCAAGGACTGAGGCCGCCACGAAGCTGCGGGCCGGGCACGTCGCGGCTCCGCTGCCGTCGATGCGGGTGGCCTACAACAACATCGAAGGCCGCTGCGCCATCGACGCGCGCCACCGCAGCAGATGCGGGTGCAGCTCCGACGGCTTGATCTTCACGACGCGCGCAAAGTCGACCGCCACCACGGCGGTGATGTCCGCGATGCTGAAGCGTTCGGTGGCGATGTAGGCGCGGCCTGCCAGGTGACTGTCCAGCATGAAAAAGAACTGCTCGACACGGGCTGCCCCACGCCGCGCCAGCTCGGGAATCTGCGCATAGTCCACCGGCCCCGGCAGTGCACGCTGCGCCATCGCGGGTGCGCTGTTGCGCAGGGCCTCCGCGATGGCCAGCAGCCCTTCGAACTCGACGCGCCAGTTCCAACTCGCGATCTCGGCCTTCTCCTGCGGCGTACGGCCGAGCAGCGGCGGATCCTCGTAGCGCGCCTCCAGGTAGGCCGTGATCGCCGCGTTGTCCGTGAGCACCGGGCCATCGTCGGTGCGCAGCGCGGGCACCGTGCATTGCGGGTTCACTTGCCTGTAGGCGTCGCGCAACTGCTCTCCGCTGCGCAGGTCCACTTCGACGGTCTCGTGAATGACGCCCTTTTCGGCGAGCAGGATGCGCGCGCGGCGCGGGCTCGGCGCGGTGGCGCAGTCGTAGAGCGTGATCATGTCGTGGAAACTCCTGGTGGGGCCGGTGCGTACACCGGCGGCGTTTCATGCAAATGCGGGCCTCGATACGGAAGAACGCCCCGACGGCAGCAGGGTCCCCGCACCGTGCGCGCCGGACATTGCCGTCGTGGACGCAAGCAAGGTTCATGGGTGGGGTTCGCGGGTGGTCGGTGCCCGCCTGATGAGCAGCATGGTCGGTCCCATGTTGCCAGAGCGGGAGGCGATCCGACGCATGCCCTTTCGAATGCAGTTCCTGTCGGCATGACAGGCCCGGCTTGCTGACAAAATCGGGCCAGACTCGTACAGACCACCTCCCCATGAAGACGCACTGCCGACCGCAGCGGCCGACCGCAGCCAGGTGCCTCGCGCTGGCCGGCGCCACGCTCGCATTGGCGCTGGCATTGCTGTCGCCGGGCCCGGCTCGGGCGCAGACCGAGGCCGTTCCGCCGCCGGCATCGCCGCCATCCGCGGCCAGCGCGGCGTCGAGTGCGACGGCGGGAACGGCCTTCGAAGTCATCGCGGCGACGCCCATCGACATCGGTGCACCAGACTCGCCCCGTGCGTCGCTGGCGCACTATTTCAGCGCCGTGCGAAACGGCCGGTGGGACGAAGCCACCCGCTACCTGGTCCTGGCGCCCGAACAGCAGGCGCACGGCCCCGCATTGGCGCGGCGGCTGAAGGCGGTGATCGACGACACCGGGTGGATCGACCTCGAGACCCTGTCGGACTCGCACGACGGCCATGCCGACGACGGCCTGCCAAAAAATCTGGACGAGGTGGCGCGCATCAATCTGACGGGCCGCACCGAGGTGCTGCGCATGGTGCGCCGCACCGACGCCATCGGCATCCACTGGGCCTTCTCGCCCTCGACCGTCAACCGCATCGACGACTGGTATGCCGCGCTGCCGGATCGCTGGCTGCGCGATATCTTCGTGCGCGGCGGCATGGATTTCATGCTGCTGCCCGGACCACTCGAACTTCTCTGGTGGCAATGGTGTGCCGCGCTATCGCTCTTGGGGCTGGCCTGGCTGGGAGGCAGCGTGCTGGGCCGTGTGACCCGATGGGTCCTGCAGCGCGGAGCGGCGCGTACCGCGACCCCGTGGGACGACGAACTCGTCGCCAGCCTCGGTGGCCCGATCACGCTGGCGTGGACACTGGGGCTGGTGATCTTCGGGTCGCGCTACCTCATGCTGCTGCGCCCGGCCCACCACCTCATCGACGGGCTGAACGCCGCGGTCATGGCGTTCACCGTATTCTGGGCGCTCTGGCGCGGCACCGGCGTTGCCTCCCGGCAGTGGCGCGACAGGCCCTGGGCGCGCGAAAGCGCGTCGGCACGGACGCTGATCTCGGTGGGCGGCAACTTTGCGCGCGGCACGATCGTCTTCGCGGGCGTGCTCGCTGTGCTTTCGGCGCTCGGCTATTCGGTCAGCGGGGTGCTGGCCGGCCTGGGCATCGGCGGCCTGGCGCTGGCCTTCGGCGCGCAGAAGACCATCGAAAACCTCTTCGGCTCGGTGGCGATCGCGGTCGACCAGCCGTTCCGTGTGGGCGACGTCGTCAACGTCGACGGCATCACCGGTGAAGTCGAGAACATCGGCCTGCGCTCGAGCCGCCTTCGCACACCCGACCGCACCTTGATCAGCATCCCCAACGGCAAACTCGCCGACCTGCGCACCGAGTCGTATGCGGCGCGGGACCGGTTCCGTCTGCGCACGACCCTGGGGCTGACCTACAGCACCACACACGAACAGATGGCCCAGGTACTCGCCGGGGTGGAGAAGAGCCTTCGCGAGCACCCCCACATCTGGCCCGACGTGGTGGTCGTCAAGTTCGCCGGGTTGGGCGCGAGCTCGCTCGACATCGACGTCGTGGCATGGTTTGCCGTATCGACCTGGGGTGAATTCCTGACCTGCCGCCAGGAGGTCCTGCTGGCGATCATGAAGGTCGTGCAGGATGCCGGCACCGACTTCGCGTTCCCCACCCAGACGGTGCACCTGGTGAAGGCCGTCCAGGCCTGAGTCCGGCAGCGCCGCGGCTCAGCGGCCGCGACAGGTCAGTCCTCCGACATCTCGACCAGGCGCCGGATCGACGGCAGGTCCTCGGAGGTCGCCAAGATGCGCAGGCCGGTCGCCGCAGTGCGCAGGCGCGCCATTTCCTCGCGCCGCTCGGCCTCGTTGCCGATGTCGACGAACGAGGTCAGGAACCGCTCCGAGGTGCCCGACCGCACGGCAATCCAGACATCGCCATCGAGGTACCGCGGGGCCTGGTTGGCGACCGGATGCACGCCGGTGCCCGGGCCGCCGACCTCCATCGCCCAGGCATCGCGGCAGATGTCGTCGATCACGTCGGCCGGGAGGATGTGGTCCATGCCCTGTGTCGTGAGAAACCGCCGCACGTAGTAGTTGTCGAGCATGAAGAGGCGGCCGGTGACCACCGCCTCGAAACACGCACCGCCGCCGGAAGCGGCAAAGACGGGCTTCAGGACACGCTCGAAATAGTCTGCCTGCACGAAGACCGGTATCGCATTGCGCACGATGCTCTCGTAGAGACCGAGGAGGCGCTTGCTGCTGTCGTCACGGGTATCGCGATGCACCATCTGGCCGGCCGAGATCGACATGCAGGCGTTGATCGTCAGCCGCTTGCGCTGGCCGAAGTGGCGATCGGTTTCGATCGCCTGGCGGAACTCGCGGTGCAACGCGCGCTTGGCATTGGGTGGCCCCATCAACATCGGCGCGTATTGCGACAACGTCCCTGGAACGCTGGCGAACACCGGCGCCGCCCCGCCGCACAGCATGCCGCGCCAGAACGCGCCGACCGACGGATAGGGGCACGCGCTCGTGTCGTCCGCTGCGCCTGCCGATGCGTGGTCGGCCTTTCCCGAATGCACCACTTCGTCGACCTCGTTCAAGGCCTGCATCACCGGCCGCTCGCCCGCCAGGAAGTCGGCCCGCCGCCGCACCTCCTTGGCCACGTGCGCCCATGCCACGTTCTCCAGCCCCGCCTCGGCGACAGGCAGTCCTGCGACCGTCACGGCCTGCAATTTGTTGAGCCAGTGCGTGCCGAGTTCGACCGATTCCACCCGGACCGGCAGCAGATCGATCTCTCCGCGCTCCTCGCGCTCGCGCGCCAGCCGCAGCTCGGTATCGACGCAATAGTCCGACCGCATGAAGTGGGCCGTGATCAGCAGCAGCACGATATTGGCGGCCCGCAACTCGGCGATCAAGCGCGGCTCCCACGCCCGGCCGGACTCGAGCGACCGCTCGTCGAAGGTGCACCGGATCTCATGGGTACGTTCGAGTGCCGACAGGTGCGTGACGAGCGCGTCGAGGTGGCGCCGGTCCTGGTGTGCATAGCTGATGAAGACCCGCACGGGTCTCGCGGCCTTGGCCATGGCGACTCTCCTCCTGGCGCAGATCCGGCCATCCGCGACCCATCACATTGGCGGCATCGGTCATGCGAAGGGCGGTCTGCCGGTGCGGCCCGCCGCGGCACGCTGTCCGCGCCGAAATCGATCGGTAGCGTAGGAGGCGGGCACTCGCCGAAGCAATCCCTACTTCGCATCGGGCCGCGTCGGGCGTGCGCCCGTAGTGGCCCTCAACCGTCGCCGGGCGCGTTGCGCTGCAGACCGTACGCACCGTCCACCGGCACATAGCCGAGGGCGCGGTAGATGCCGATCGCGACGTCGTCTGGGTCGGCGGCCATGTAGACCTCGCGCACACGCCAGTTCGCCAGGGCGAAGTGCGAGACGCCCTGCACGAGCGCAGTGCACAGCCCCCGGCGGCGCCACGCCGGATGCGTGATGACACGCTGGAAGCGACCCATGGCGCCGTCGCCAGCGCTGTCGCGCAGCAGCCCGCAGCTGGCGGCCAGCGTGCCGTCGCACCACAGCCCGAACCATTGCAGCAGACCCGCCGCGTGCATCGTCCGGTAGCGCCCATGCTGGCGGCGAAGGTACTCGCGGTACGCCCCCAGCTCGAAACCGCCGGCGTCGGTGGACTCGAGATCGACGAGCGATTCACTCTCGGTATCCATATCGAGCGCACGCAGTTCGACGGCGCCGCGCGGTGGCTTGCATGGTGCGAGCAGCGCATCCGGCGCCAGGCGCAGCATCGTCGTCCGGTGGACTGCAAAGCCGGCCGCTTCCCAGCGGGGCAGCGGCATGCCCGGCCAGGGGGCCGCCACACCGATCGCGACATGGCGCGAGTCCGGCTGCAGGTTGCCGATCTCGGCGTCGAAGCGAGCCTGCCAGTGCGCCAGGTCGGCATCGCCGGGCGGCGCCGGCAGCACGAGGCAGTTGCCCCAATAGAACGTCGGGTTGCCCGGTGTACGCACGACGATGCAGTCGTCGCGCTCGATCACCTGCGCGTCGAAGCGGTGCAGGATGAAATCGGTGCGCGCGCCCGGCGGCAGGTCGGCGATCTTCAGAAGCCGGCCGCCTGTCCGTCGCGCCGCGGGTCGCTCGCGGCCGCGTAACCTTCGACCGCCGGGTCGCCCAGGCGCCAGATGAACTGGCCCGCACCGTAGTCCTGATAGCTGTCGGCAAACGGCTCGATGCGGTGGCCGAGCGCGCGCAGGCCCTGCGCCGTGGCGGGGTCGAAGCCCTGCTCGGCATTCACGATGCCCGAATTCCAGCGCCAGCGCGGCGCATCGCAGGCGGCCTGTGGGTGCTGCCGGTAGTCGAGCATGCGCACGAGGGTCTGCAGGTGGCCCTGCGGCTGCATGTCGCCCCCCATCACGCCGAAGCTCATGACGGGCTGGCCGTCCTTCGTCAGGAAGGCCGGGATGATGGTGTGGAACGGCCGCTTGCCCGGCCCGACGAGGTTGTCGCTCGAGCGATCGAGCGTGAAGCCGTGGCCGCGGTTCTGCAGACTCACGCCGTAACCCGGCACCACGACACCGGAGCCGAAGCCCATGTAGTTGCTCTGGATGAAGCTCACCATCATGCCGCTCTCGTCCGCCGCGGTGAGGTAGATCGTGCCGCCTTTCGGCGCATGGCCGGGGCCGAAATCCTGCGCGCGATTCGGGTCGAGGAGACGGGCGCGGCTCGCGAGGTAGGCGTCGTCGAGCATCTGCGCCGGCGTCAGCGTCATCGTCCTCGGCTCGGCCACGTACTTGTAGACGTCGGCGAACGCGAGCTTCATCGCCTCGATCTGCAGGTGCTGCGACGCCACGCCGTCCACGGGCAACGACGCGAGGTCGAACTTGTCGAGGATGCCCAGGGCGATGAGCGCCGCGATGCCCTGCCCGTTGGGCGGGATTTCGTGCACCGTGTGGCCGCGATAGTCGCGTGCGATCGGTGTCACCCACTCGGGCTGCCAGGCCGCAAAATCGGCCGCCGTCATCGCACCGCCGTGCTCGCGCGCGTGGGCTTCGACGGCGGCTGCGATCTCGCCGCGATAGAAGGCCTCGCCCTTGCTCCTGGCGATCAACTCGAGCGAGTGCGCGGCCTCGGGCATCGCGAAACGTTCGCCCACGTGCGGTGCGCGACCGTGCGGCATGAAGGTCTGCGCAAAACCGGGTTGCGAGGTGATCTCGGGCAGCGACGCCGCGTTGGTCCACTTGTGCTGAACGATCACCGGCACCGCGTAGCCGCGCCGGGCCACCTCGATCGCCGGCGCCAGCAGGTCCGCAAACGGCAGCTTGCCGAAGCGCGAACTCAACGCCACCCACGCCGCCACCGCACCCGGCACGCTGACGCTGTCCCATCCGCGCTTGGGCGGGTTCGTCGCATGCGCACCGTACTTGCGTACGAAGTAGTCCGGCGTCCAGGCCGCGGGGGCGCACCCCGAGGCGTTGAGCCCGTGCAACTGCGTGCCGTCCCAGAGGATGCAAAACGCGTCCGATCCCAGGCCATTGCTGCACGGCTCGACGATCGTCATCACGGCCGCGGTGGCGATGGCGGCGTCGACCGCATTGCCGCCGTTGGCCAGCATGCGCAATCCGGCCTGCGCGGCCAGCGGGTGCGAGGTGGACACGACGTTGCGCGCGAAGACGGGCGAACGTTGGCTGGCGTAACCCGTGGTCCAGTCGAAAGGGTGGTTCATATCGTCAAGGTTGAAGTGGCGGGATGGAGAAAGTCGGACGGCACCATGGCGCATTGTGGCGTGGCGTCGGTGTCTACGGCGGGGCCTCACGCGCCGCGATGAGCGAGTCGGCAACGTAGCGCCGCACGGTCGGCGGCTCATTGCCCACGTGGAATGCCAGGCGGCGCGAACGCAGGCCCGCGTCGAACGCGGTGAACCGCTCCAACCGGCGCTGGTGTTCGAGCCAGTTCTCGTCGACGAAATATTCCACGTAGCGGCCCGGCTGCGCAACGTCTCGGAACAGGCCCCAGGACAACGCCCCCTGGCGCAGCCGCGCGCGTTTGGTGCGGTTCATGACGGCAGCGAACTCGGTTGCATGGGCCGGATCGATCTGGTACTCCACCGTCACCATCACCGGCCCTTCGTCGGCGCCCACCGGCACGAGCGGCTGTGCCACGCCAGACACCGTCGCCGGTGTGAAGTCGATGTCGGCACCACCTTCGACGCTGACGCGGCGCATCGCCAGCAGCACGCACAGGCCGAAAGCCGCCGCCGCCAGCACGGCGACTCGTACGCTGGCCAACGACGCCACCTGCCCCCAGAGCAGCGATCCGGCGGCCGACCCGCCCATCAATGCCATCTGGTAGATCGACATGCCGCGCGCGCGCACCCAGTCGGGCAGCGCGACCTGCGCAGCGACCGACAGCGTATTGGCCACGGAGATCCACGCCATGCCGATGACGAACATCGCCGGCAACGCCACCCAGAGCTCGGGCACGAGCGCGATCAGCGTGGACATCGCGGCGTGTACGAGCGTGCCGACGAGGACAAAATGGTCGCGCGACCAGCGCGCGCGCCAGCGCGGGAAATACAGCGCTGCCAGGATGGCGCCCGCGCCCACGCACGACAGCATGACGGTGAAGGTGCCCGGGCCACCGCCATGCAGGCCACTGGCCAGCAGTGGCAGCAAGGCGATCAGGGCCGTGCTCTGCAGGAAGAACAGGAAGATGCGCAGCAGCACCGCCTTCAGCCGCGTCGACTGGCGCGTGAAGCTGATGCCCACGCGCATCGCACCCACGAAACGTTCGCCCGGCAGCGCGCTGGCGCGCGGCTCCGAGCGCCAGCGCAGGATGAGCCAGAACGCCACGGCCGCCAGCACCGCATTGAGAACGAAGACCGCCGCCGGGCTGACGGTGGTCAGCAGCACACCCGCGGCCATCGGGCCGACGACGCGCGAGAGGTTCATCGAGATGCCGTTCAGCGCCAGTGCCGAAGGCAGCTCGTCGCGCGGCACGATCTGCGGCACGATCGCCGAAAACACCGGCCAGCGCATCGCCAGCCCGACGCCGTTGACGAAGGTCAGGACCAGCAACAGGTGCGCCGTCAGCAGCCCGCCGAGCGACAGCGCCGCCAGCACGAGCGCATTCACCGATACCCACAGCTGCGTGCCGGCGAAATAGCGCCGCCGGTCGACGATGTCGGCCATGGCACCGCTGGGCAGGCCGAGCAGGAAGACGGGCAACGTGGACGCCGTCTGCACCAGCGCCACCATCACCGGGCTGTCGGTGAGCGTCGTCATCAGCCAGGCGGCGGCGACGTCGTTCATCCACATCGTCATGTTCGCCGCCAGCCAGGCGAACCACAGACCCCGGAAGATCGGTCGTTTCAGGGGTTCGAGTGCGGCAAACGACGGCATGCGCAAAGCATAGGTGCAAACGAGAAGGCCCCGCGGGGCGGGGCCTTGACAGAAGGACCGTTGCAATCCGGCGCAACGGGCCGCGCGGTCAGTCGGCGTCCTGGAACGCGACCTCGCGCTTGCTCTTGATCGACGGCAGCATGACTACGACGATCATCAGCGCGGCCGCGATCAGCAAGCCGGCCGAGAGCGGGCGTGTCATGAAGGTGGTCCAGTCGCCGCGGCTGAGCAGCAGCGCGCGGCGCAGGTTCTCTTCCATCATCGGCCCCAGGATGAAGCCGAGCAGCAGCGGGGCCGGTTCGCAGCCGAGTTTGTAGAAGAGGTAGCCGATGACCGCGAAGATCGCACCCATGTAAACGTCGAACGCGTTGTTGTTCAGCGTGTACAGGCCGATGCAGCAGAACGCCATGATGGCCGGGAACAGGAAGCGGTACGGCACCGTCAGCAACTTGATCCAGATGCCGATCAGCGGCAGGTTCAGGATCACGAGCATCGCGTTGCCGACCCACATGCTGGCGATCAGGCCCCAGAAGAGTTGCGGGTCGCTGGTCATTACCTGCGGGCCCGGCTGGATGCCCTTGATCGTCATCGCGCCGACCATCAGCGCCATCACCGCGTTCGGCGGGATGCCCAGCGTGAGCATCGGGATGAACGACGTCTGCGCGCCGGCGTTGTTGGCACTTTCGGGCCCGGCCACGCCGCGAATGTTGCCTTCGCCGAACGGCACCTCGCCCGGCTTCATCTTCATCTTCTTCTCGACCGTATAGGCCGCGAAAGACGACAACAACGCACCGCCGCCCGGCAGCACGCCGAGGATCGAGCCGAGCGCCGTGCCGCGGAGCACCGCCGGGAAGGCATCCTTCAGATCCTGCTTGGTCGGCCACAGGCCCTTGACGTCCTTGGTGAAGACCTCGCGGTGCTCGGCCGGCATGCCGAGGTTGCCGATGATCTCGCCGAAACCGAAGACACCCATCGCGATGGCGACGAAGCCGATGCCGTCGGTCAGCTCCGGGATGTCGAAGCTGTAGCGCGGCACCCCCGAGATGACGTCGGTGTTGATCTGCCCGAGCAGCAGGCCCAGGATGATCATCGCGATCGCCTTGATCAGCGAGCCCGAGGCCAGCACGACGGCACCGATCAGGCCGAGCACCATGAGCGAAAAATATTCGGCCGGGCCGAACTTGAAGGCCAGCTCGGTGAGCGGCGGCGCGAAGGCGGCAATGATGATCGTGCCCACGCAGCCGGCGAAGAACGAGCCCAGACCCGCGGCAGCGAGTGCCGGGCCGGCGCGGCCCTTGCGCGCCATCTTGTAGCCGTCGATGGCCGTGACGACCGAGCTCGACTCGCCCGGCACGTTGATCAGGATCGCGGTCGTCGAACCGCCGTACTGCGCGCCGTAGTAGATGCCGGCCAGCATGATCAGCGCAGGCGTCGCGTCGAGCGCGTAGATGCTGGGCAGCAGCATCGCGATCGTCGCCACCGGGCCGAGGCCCGGCAACACGCCGATCAGCGTGCCGAGGATGCAGCCGCCAAAGGCGTACAGCAGGTTCTGGAAAGTGAATGCGACACCGAAGCCGAGCATCAGGTTGTTGATGAGATCCATCGTGCTCTCCTCAGCCGCCCAGGAACGAAGGCCAGAGCGGAATCGTCAGATTCAGCCCCTTGATGAAGATCAGCCAACTGCCGACCGTGAGGATGGCCGAGTTGAGCAGGGCCTCGCCCCAATGGAACTCGTCGCCCGCATACGCGGAAATGACGACCAGGATGGGCAGCCCGATGACCATGCCCAGGTGCGGCAGCGCCCAGCCGAAGACGACCACCGAGCCGGTGATCACGAGCAGCGGCTTCCAGGCCCACGCGCCGATCTTGTCGCCGCCCTCGGCCTCGATCGTGAGCGCGGTGAAGAGCACGAACGCTCCCAGCAGCGCAAGCAGCACGCCCAGCCCGAACGGGAAATAGGCGGGACCGGGCCGCGCCGACGAACCGAAGTTGTACGTCAACGCGCCCCACGCAAATGCCACGCCGACCCCAATGAACATGAGGCCGGACCAGAAATTCTTCTGG
>JAHECD010000187.1 GCA_024641945.1 Rubrivivax sp.
CCCCTGCCGCAGCGGAGGGGGCGGCGGGCCTGCGTCGAGGCCTGTCGACGCCCCTGGGCGGCTGGCGACACATCGTGGTGCCTGCCGCGACGAACGTCGGCGGCCAGGTCGCGGCGCCAATGGCGCGCGTGCGCCAATGGCGGCGAGCCGCGTTCAGCGGAAGCCGGCGAGCAGGCGCTCCATCGCCATCGTGAACGGCTCCTGCATCAGCGGCAGCGTGAGCAGCATGCCGATCAGGCCGACGCCGAGCGTCACCGGAAAGCCGATCGCGAAGATGTTGATCTGCGCGGCGACGCGCGAAATCATGCCCAGCACGAGGTTGGCGAAGAGCAGCATCGCGATCAGCGGCAGCGCGATCCACAGCCCGGTGCCGAAGATCTCGGCCCCCCAGCGGTGCGGCAGTGCGGCGCGCACGAAGGCAAATGGCTCCGGCCCGACCGGGAAGCTGGTGAAGCTGTCGGCGAGCGCCGCGATCACCAGCAGGTGCCCGTTGACGACGATGAAGAGCCATGCCACGGTGGTAGCGAAGAAGCGTGCGGTGGCCGTGCCCTGGCTTGCCGTCACGGGGTCGAAGAAGCCGGCGAAGTTCAGGCCCATCTGCAGGCCGATCAGCTCACCCGCGAATTCCACCGCCGCAAACAGCACACGCACCGCGAAACCGAGCGACAGCCCGATCACCACCTGCTGCACGACGAGTGCGATGGCGAGTGGCGAGTCGAGCGCGACCACCGGCATCGGCGGCAGCGAGGCCTGCGCGGCGAAGGCGATGAAGGCCGCCAGCGCGACGCGCACGCGCATCGGCACGTTGCGCGCACCGAGCACCGGCATCGACGAGAAGAGGGCGAGCGCACGCAGGAAGGGCCACAGCAGCGGCACGATCCAGCCGAGCACCTCGGCTTCGGTGAAGGTCAGCATCGTGATCGGGCCGGCGCCGGACGTTGGCCGTTTTGCACCGGCAGGTGAGGTCTCAGCCGACCGCGCTCGGGATCGACAGCAGCATGCTGCGCAGGTAGTCGACCAGCGTCTGCATCATCCACGGGCCCATCACCGCCAGCACGGCGACCGCGGCGACGATCTTCGGCACGAAGCTCAGCGTGGCCTCGTTGATCTGCGTCGCCGCCTGGAAGATGCTGACGACCAGGCCCACGACGAGCACCGTGATCAGCATCGGCGCGGCCACCATCAGCAGCAGGTACAGGCCCTGCTGGCCGGTGCTGAAGACTTGTTGTGCATCCATGTCGTTGGCGCTCCTAGGTCGCGAAGCTCGCGGCGAGCGAGCCCAGCAGCAGGTTCCAGCCGTCCGCGAGCACGAACAGCATCAGTTTGAAGGGCAGCGCCACGAGCACCGGGCTGAGCATCATCATGCCCAGGCTCATCAGCACGCTCGCGACGATCATGTCGATGACGAGGAACGGTATGAAGATCAGGAAGCCGATCTGGAACGCGCTCTTCAGCTCGCTCGTCACGAACGCAGGCACCAGCACGCGCAACGGCACGTCCTCGCCCTTCACGTCGCCCGGCAGCTTGGCCAGCTTGGCGAACAGCTGCACGTCGCCCTGGCGCGTCTGCTTGAGCATGAATTCGCGCATCGGCACTTCGCCGCGCTTGAGCGCCTCGGTGAAGGCGATCTCGTTCTTCGAGAACGGTTCGTAGGCCTGCGTGTAGACCTTGTCGAGCGTGGGCGACATGACGAAGAAGGTGAGGAACAGGCTCATGCCCACGATCACCTGGTTCGGCGGCGCGGCCGGCGTGCCCATCGCCTGGCGCAGCAGCGACAAGACGATCACGATGCGCGTGAAGCCGGTCATCAGCAGCATCACCGCCGGCAGGAAGCTCAGCGCGGTGAAAAACAGCAGCGTCTGGATCGGCACCGAATAACTCGTGCCGCCCGCGCCCTGCGCCACCACGAGCGGCAGGCTGTTGCCACCCTGCTGCTGCGCGAACGCTGCGCCGGCCGTGGCCAGCAGCAGCGTGCCGATGGCGGCACGGCGCAGGCCTGCCGGCAGGGCTGGAAGGGCCGTGGATCTATTTTGCAAGCTCGTCATCCTGGGGCGCCATCGTGTGCAGCGTGGTGATGCCTTGCGGCCCGACGCCGAGCACGAGCCAGCGTCGATCGACGCCGCGGCCGACCTCCACCGTCACCACACGTTGCGAGTTCGACAGCGGCAGCACGGCCACGCTGCGCATCGGCGCGCGGCCCTGCGCCGCGCCGCCCATCGGCGTGCGCTTGAGCAGCCACAACGCCACCGGGATCAGCGCGATGACGGCGGCAAAGGACAACAGCGGTGTCAGGGCACCTTCGGTCATGGCGGTCCGGGCTCAGCCTTTGCTGAGCCGGCGCATGCGCTCGCTCGGCGTCACGATGTCGGTCAGGCGGATGCCGAACTTGTCGTTCACCACCACCACCTCGCCCTGCGCGATCAGGTAGCCGTTGACGAGCACGTCCATCGGCTCGCCGGCGAGCGCGTCGAGCTCGACCACCGAGCCCTGGGCGAGTTGCAGGATGTGCTTGATCGGGATCTTGGTGCGGCCGAGCTCCACCGTGAGCTGGACGGGAATGTCCAGGATCATGTTGAAGTCGTTGTCCGAACCCACGGCGCCGCCGCTGGCGACCACCGCGCCGGTGCTGGCGAAATTGGCGAATGCCGCCGGGGACACACTTTCGGCGGTGGTCAGCTCGCTCGCGGTGCCGGCCGATCCGGGCTTGCTCTCGGCCAGCGCGGCCGCCCATTCGGCGGCCATCGCGTCTTCTTCGCTTGCGGCGTTGTCAGCGCTCATGATGTTCTCCAAGCCAGCCCACGGTGGAGCCGGTCAGCGTCTGGTCGATCTTGATGGAATAGTGGCCGTTGCTGGTGCCGTAGTGGCAGGCGAAGACGGGCACGCCGTCCACCTTGGCCTCGATCACGGGGTCGAGGTCGAGCTCGATGAAGTCGCCCGGCTTGAACGCCACGAGTTGCTCCACCGTGGCGTTTGCGTGCGCGAGCTCGGCCACCAGCTCCACCTCGGCGGACTGGATCTGGTTCTTCATCAGGTTGACCCAGCGCCGGTCGGGCTCGGCCGAGTCGCCCACCATCGCCGAGTACAGCGAATCGCGGATCGGCTCCAGCGTCGAATACGGGATGCAGATGTAGATCGATCCGGTCGTCTCGCCGATCTCGAGCGTGAACGAGGTCGAGACGACGATCTCGCTGGGCGTGGCGATGTTGGCGAACTGCGGCTGCATCTCCGAGCGCTGGTATTCGAGCGACAGCGGATAGATGCCGTGCCAGGCCTTGCGGTATTCGTCGGTGATCACCTCGACCAGGCGCAGGATCACGCGCAGTTCGGTGGGCGAGAAGTCGCGCCCCTCGATGCGGGTGTGGAATTTGCCTGCGCCGCCGAAGAGGGCGTCGATCGCCGCGAAGACCACGCTCGGGTCGCACACCACCAGCCCGGAGCCGCGCAGCGGCTTGACCGAGACGATGTTGAAGTTGGTGGGGACGACGATCTCGCGCAGGAAGGCGCTGAACTTCTGCACCTTGATGCCGCCGATGGCGACTTCGGGGCTGCGCCGGATCAGGTTGAACAGGCCGACGCGGATGTTGCGTGCGAAGCGCTCGTTGATGATCTCCATCGTGGGCATGCGCCCACGCACGATGCGCTCCTGGCTCGCCAGGTCGTAGTTGCGGATGCCGCCCGTCTGCTGCTCCTCGGGCTCGAGCTTCTGGCTCTCGCCCGTGATGCCCTGGAGCAGCGCATCGACTTCGTCCTGCGAAAGGATCTGTTGGTTCATACGGCGGCTTGGGGCCGGACTACTGGATGATGAAGTTGGAGAACTGCACCGCCGTCACCGGCAGTTCGGGCGCGGGCTTTTTCTTCTTCTTTTTCTTCACCGGCTTTTCGTCGGCGGCGTCTGCGGCCGGTTCCTTGTCGGCCGCGTGCCCATCGTCGGCGGCATCGGCCTCGACCTCGATGCCCAGCGCACGCGCCGTCTCTAGCTGGATCTCGCGAGCGAGCTTGATCTTGCCCTCGCGCTCGAGCAATTGGGCGGACGTCTTGTGCGCGAGCACCATCAGCACGTTGTTGCGGATCGCCGGCATGTACAGCTTGATCTGGTCGGCGACGTGCGGGTCGGCCAGCTCCAGCGTCACGCCGACCTGCGCATAGCGCTCGGCCTCGCGGTCGGCGAGGTTCACGGTGAACGGGTCGAGCGGCACGAAGGTCGGCACGACGTGCTCGTCCTTCTTGTGCGCCTTGGCGTGGCCGCCCTTGGCACCGTCGTCCGCGCCGTCCTCGGCTTCGGCCTCGGCGGCCGCCGCGGCGGCCTTGGCCTTGAGGTAATAAGCCGCACCGCCGCCGGCCAGCGCCACCACGAGCAGCACCACGCCGATGAGGATGAACAACTTTTTCTTGCCCTTTTTGGGGGCGGCGGCATCGGCCGCGGGGGCCGCCGTGGCGGTGGACATGGGCTCTCCTTCGATCGGGGCGCCCGCGCACGCGGCAAGGTCCGCGCACTCGGGGGTTCGAAGGGATTATTGAGAGCCGGGGCCGGCGAGGATGCGGCGAAAAGGGCCCGGAAAGGGTGCGTTGTCAGGCACCGCGCGGGCGGCGCGCACCGTCAGGCGTACAGGTCGATCAATCCGTCACGTGCCAGCGTCCGGGCGGCAACGGCGGGCAACAAGGGTTCGAGCGCCGTGCCGGCATCGCGACCGCCCGTCACGCCGGGTGTGCCGTTGCCCCCTTGCCCGGGCTGCGGGTCGCCACCAGGGTCCTGGCGTGCCTGCTGGAAGACACCGCCGCCGGTGAGCGTGAATCCGGCTTCCTGCAAGGCGCCGGCCAGCGCCGGCAGCGCCTGCTCGAGCCACTGGCGCGTGGCGCCGGTCTCGGCCGCCATGTCGACACGCACGTGGCTGCCGTCGAGCACCAGCTTGATCGCGATGGGCCCCATATCGGCGGGATGGATGTTCAGGTGGGCTTGTTCGATGCCGTCGCGCGCGAAGACCGCGATGCGGGCGCCGAGTGCGGGTGCAAATTCACGCGAGCCGATCGGCGGCGCGAGCGTGCCTTCGGCGGTGCGCGCGGGGCTGCCGGTGTCGGCCGCCCCTGCCGCGCGTGCCGCGTCGGCGAACGCACCGGTGGCGTGCAGCGCCGTGCCATTGCGCGCGGCTTCGGCGGGGGAGGACGCAGCCGCCGGCAGCATGCCGTCGAGCGAAAACGCGCCGCCCTTTTCGCCCGAGGCGGTGGCGGCGGACGTGTCACTGGCGGCCGCGTGCACGGCCCCCTGGGACGGGTCGGCGGCGATGCCATGGGCGTTGCGCCCGCGGT